>DOIX01000262.1:4094-5388 GCA_003511885.1 Cyanobacteria bacterium UBA11153 | reverse complement strand
GTTTTCTGGAGATGTCTATTGATTACTTACTGATAGTCTGGATGGTGCGTTAGCTTTCGCATAACGCACCTTACTAAATAAGAAATAGCCAATAAAAAATGACAAATAATACATTTAGCAATCGCAATCCTCCCCCTAGTAACCGCCAACTCCTGATTTTACTGGGTTTATGCCTTGGTTTCATTGTGGGTGTTGCTTGGTTGTTAAACTGGGCGCTTAATGGGATAATTGAGTTAATTCCGCCTAGTCTAGAGCAAAAATTAGGGGCAATAGTCGTACCAGTTTACGAAAAGCAATCTCAACCTTCTCCTACTCAAACTACCTTAAATCAGTTATTGGATAGATTAGAGAAAAAGTTACCATCTTCACAGGGGCAAGATTATCGGGTATTGTATTTGCCGACTTCTACTGTGAATGCGATGGCTTTACCCGGAAATGCCATTGTAATTTATGGTGGCTTGTTAAAGGAGATGGAATCAGAAAATGAACTAATGATGATTTTAGGACATGAGTTGGGACATTTTGCGCATCGAGATCATTTGCGAGGCTTAGGCAGGGCATTATTAGTCAGGATTGCCTTAGCTTATTTTATTGGTGATGCTGGCGGTTTACAATCAGCAGCGGCTTCTAGTATTGCGGCAATTGGCGAATCTAAGTTTTCCCAATCTCAGGAGTTAGAAGCGGATGAGTTTGGGTTGACTTTGTTATATAATACTTACGGACATGTAGCTGGCGCAACAGACTTTTTCGCCCAGTCAAGTAAGGGGATTGCTGGAAATATTGACTTTTTATCGACACATCCCGCATCTCGGAAACGGGTAGTTGAATTGGAGAATTTGATTAAAAAACGGGGGTATGAGGTGAAAAAGCTATCTCCTCTTCCGGAAACCCTTAAAGGTTTGGAGTTAAAGTAACCGCCACAGATGTTAAGACATAAAGAGATTTGTAGGGGTGAAGCATTCGGGCGATAACCTTGGCAACAAACCCTAAATATTTATATCCGAATGCTTCACCCTCTCCTCACTATTGATACCTTAACTGCCTTGTCTATTGCTATAGAATAAAAAAATACCAACTTCCCCGCCAAACTACTGAGGTACACGCCAAAGTTTGATAGTATTATCCCAACTACCACTAGCTAATGTAGGGGCGTTAGCGACAGCGTGGCGAAGCCTAGCATTCGGGGGATATGTTATCGGGTAAACCCAAGATTGTATATCCTCTTGCTTCACCCTGCCCATTATCGGGTAAACCCAAGGTTTGATAGAGATAGGGTGAAGCATTTCCAGAAAAC
>DOIX01000262.1:0-3745 GCA_003511885.1 Cyanobacteria bacterium UBA11153 | reverse complement strand
TAATATTGATATAGTTATTTTTTTAATCCAGGTGAAGGGAGGGTGAAGGATATGCGGATAAATATTCCGGTTTTCCCAATAAATCCTGGCGCAAATGCTTCACCCCTACATCCCTGAATTTTTGAAAATCTGCTGTAGGGGCGAAGCATTCGGGGGATATGTTATCGGGTAAACCCAAGGTTTTGATATCCGAATGCTTCGCCCTGCCCATTATCGGGTAAACCCAAGGTTTGATAGAGGCAGGGTAAAGCCTTCCTCGTTGCAGTATGCTTCGCCCTGCCCATTATCGGGTAAACCCAAGGTTTGATAGAGGCAGGGTGAAGGATATGCGGATAAAAATTCTGATTTTCCCAATAAATCCTGGCACAAATGCTAGGCTAAATCCACGCTAACGCTAACACCCCTACACCTTTAAAGTCACAAAAATTATCTGTAAAAAAGAAATTAAATCATGTCCTTTTACATCAGCATGTTATGTTCGTAGTAAGTATTTTAGTGCTTGTAAATATATCATTTTCAGGCACTGAAGTGCCTACTACAAACAAATATGAGATAATTAAGGTTTGCCCATTAGTCGCCTCATTACCAATGGAAATTCGTCATATAAGGAAAAATTTACGGCGATTTAGCCCCGCGATGGCTTCGCCCGCCTTCGGCATCGCGCTTCTGCTATTCTGTAGTGGAGCAATTGCCGCAGAAGAGCCAAAATCAAGTATCTTGGAACAAGTCGAGGACTATAACCAAGATGATACTTTAGAACAGCTAACTAGTGTATCGCAGCTTCGGGATGTGCAACCTAGTGACTGGGCATATCAAGCTTTGCGATCGCTAGTGGAACGATATGGTGCAATGATAGGATATAGCGATCGCACTTTTCGCGGCAATCGTCCTCTCACTCGCTATGAGTTTGCAGCGGCGTTGCTTCAGGTGATGGATGGCATTCAGTTACAAATAGCTAGAGGAAAAAAAGCCCCGCCACCACCAGAGTTGCAGGTTTTGGAAAAGTTAACTGAAGAATTTGTTTTAGAATTATCCTTAGTTAGGGGTGATGTAGATGCCATGACGGCGGAAATTGGAGAATTGGAATTAACTCAATTTTCCACTACTACTAAATTGGCGGGAGAAGCCATTGTTGGCGTGACGGGGATTGTTAGTGGAGATGAGAATATTGGGGATACCACTATTTTAGGTCATCGTACCCGCTTAAATTTAGAAACTAGTTTCACGGGTAAGGATTTATTAGCCACGCAACTCCAAGCTGAAGGTTTGGCTTCCTTGTCAAATCGCACCCAAACTCCGGAAGGAGAATTAGCCTTTACTGGCGATAGCGATAGTAACCTGAAAATCGATAAAATTTTCTACAGTTTCCCCCTCTCCAATCGCACCCAAATTAATATTGCTGCATCTGGGATGGAAGCAGATGACTTTGTTAATACTATCAATCCTTACTTAGATGGAGATGGGGCGAGTGGTGCCATTTCTCGTTTTGCGACTCGTCAGCCTATTTATAATTTAGTTAATGGTACAGGTGTGGGCGTAACTCATACCTTAAACGATAAATTAGAAGTTAGTTTGGCTTATTTAGCAGGTGATGGGGATAATCCTAACTCCGGTGCAGGTTTATTTAACGGCGCTTATAGTGCCTTAGCCCAAGTCGTATTTCAACCAAATCATAGCACTACCCTTGGTTTAACTTACGTTAATGCCTACAATCGAGATTTAGAAACAGGGAGTAGTAATGCTAACCTTTTTGCAGAATTAGGCTTACCAGTCACTACAAATTCCCTAGGGATAGCCGCTGCTGTAGAAATTAATCCCCAAATTACGATTGGCGGTTGGATGGGATATACCGCCGCCAAAGTTATGGATAGAGGAGATGCAAATATTTGGAATTGGGCAGTAACCCTATCATTTCCCGACTTAGGTAAAAAAGGGAATTTAGCAGGTATAATTATTGGGATGGAGCCAAAAGTTACCCAAAGTGACGATAATTTAGAAAATCTGGGAATTGAGGATGAAAGTACATCGCTCCATCTCGAAGCTTTCTACCAACATCACTTAACTGATAATATAGCTATTACCCCAGGAATCATCTGGCTAACTGCACCTAACCATAATAATCATAATCATGATATCATAATTGGCACTATCCGGACGACTTTTAGGTTTTAGTCATTAAGTAACTCCCCTCGGAATCATCTATAATTAAAGTCAATCCCCTTCCCATTATATCCATTTAAGTCCCACTAACTGAAATGTCGTAGCAGGAGGTACGATTTTGACTAATTCATTCCCTGAGTATAACCCCCAAAATCCTCCAGATACAGATTTAGAATTAGACAATGCTGCCTTCAGTGTTGCCCAAATTCAGGCTGAAGTTAATTACAAACAGGCACAAGATGCCCTGAAAGATTTAGTCAAAAATCTCGATTTAACCAGTCAAGAGAAAGCAGGTTTGGAGTCGGATATTGAGGAATTAACTAATCTTTTAAATAAGCTTAACCAAACTTCCGTACAAATTGCGGCATTTGGGATGGTAGGAAGGGGCAAATCTTCCGTACTCAATGCTTTATTAGGGCAACCTGTATTTGAAACAGGACCTCTTCATGGGGTAACTCAAAATTCGCAAACTGCCAGTTGGCAATTGAGTCAAGAAACTATCGGAGATTCGGATCGAGAAATCTTGCGAGTGGCTTTACCCAGTATTGGTAATTCCCAAATTCAACTAATAGATACGCCAGGAATTGATGAGGTAGATGGGGAAACTCGCGAAGCATTAGCTTTGACAGTCGCTAAACAGGCGGATTTAATTTTATTTGTGATTGCTGGTGATATGACGAAGGTAGAATATGAGGCACTTTGTCAATTGCGAGAATTTGGCAAGCCGATGTTACTAATATTTAATAAAATCGACCAATATCCGGAAGCAGATAGACTAGAAATTTACCATAAAATTAGGGACGAGCGCGTTAAGCAACTCCTATCTCCCTCAGAAATAGTAATGGTGGCAGCGTCTCCTTTAGTGGCGATAGCAGTGCGCCGCCCCGATGGCAGTAGGGCAATTAAACGGGAATCTAGTAAACCGCAAATTGATGAATTAAAGCTAAAAATACTGGAAATATTGCACCGAGAAGGGAAATCATTAGTTGCCCTCAATACCATGTTATATGCAGGGGAGGTAAACGAACAAATAGTCCAGCGCAAAATGAGCATTCGGGAAGAAAGTGCCGATAAAATCATCTGGAGGGCAGTCAAAACTAAAGCAATTGCGATCGCACTCAATCCAGTTACCGTAGTGGACATCTTTACAGCCACGGTGGTGGATGTAGTAATGATTTTAGCATTATCTCACCTCTATGGCATTCCCATGAGCCAACCAGGTGCGATCGCATTATTACAGAAAATCGCCATTAGTATGGGCGGCATCAGCGCTAGCGAAATTTTAGCGACTCTCGGATTAAGCGGAATTAAAGGATTATTAGGTTTATCTGCACCTGCCACAGGTGGCATATCTTTAGCGCCTTATCTGTCAGTAGCAATTACCCAAGCCGGAGTCGCTGGAGTTTCTTCTTATGCCATTGGGCAAGTAACTAAAACCTATTTAGCTAATGGCGCATCTTGGGGCGAAGATAGCCCAAAAGCTGTTGTTACTCGCATTCTTTCTTCCCTTGATGAAACTTCTATTTTAAATCGCATTAAAGAGGAATTGGCAGCAAAATTGGGGAATAGGGGCTAGGGGCTAGGG
>DOIX01000307.1:22116-23032 GCA_003511885.1 Cyanobacteria bacterium UBA11153 | reverse complement strand
AAGAGCTGAAACCCTTATTAAATCTACCTTCTAGCCATAGTTGTCGCCCCGTCAGGTTTAGATCTCCGAATTCTTAAAGAATTCGGAGATCTTACAGTTAGTTTAATTTCTCTCGAATAGTTTCAATCCGTTGACGATTCACGCCCAAGTCAGATTCTCCTAAACGGGAAGCGGAACGAACTTGAATGACATTCGCACTTTCATCAATGAAAAATTCCACATCATCGACAAAACCCATTAGCTTACTAGTAAATTCCGCATAGAGATAATTATCGGTTTCCTCGATAATTTTTGTCCTTTCCATATTCTCAATTGTGGTTTTCAGATTAGCCATTGCTTCTTGTGGCAAACCTTTATAAGTTAAAGGAGCGATTTTATGTTCAGCATCTTGACTTTGACTGCTGACACAATTAGGTGAAGTGGGGCAAGGTGCGAGTTTCCCTGATTCTACACCAATATTTGTCGGTCTTGTCCCAGCCAATATTGATTTTCCTGATAAGGCAAGAGTTACAGCTAGAGAAGAGGCTACAACTAAGATGAGGCAAGCACAGACAATCAATGCTACCTTGAATTGCGATCGCGTTTTAACTTCGACAGTCATATATGTTTACAATTACTTTCTTTCCATCTTACCATGCCATTGGGATAATTTTGAGTTAATATTGAGGTTAATTTTATTCACAAATACAGCAGTGCGCGCTGGTGTAGTTACAGATTTTTATCAGGTTGGTATAAGTCATCATTTTTATCAATTATAACTCCTCCCGATCGCTCGACTTGAAGGAAAGCCAGCTCACATCTTTAATGACAATATAGATCTTTCGGCTCTAGAGCAAAAGGTATGGGAAAAAGGCTTCTATGCAGGTGAGTTTCGCAGTTATCATCGCTGGGTATATAAGCTGCTACGCATTTAATT
>DOIX01000307.1:0-21901 GCA_003511885.1 Cyanobacteria bacterium UBA11153 | reverse complement strand
TTAGATGCGCCGCAGCTTATCTCTCCAACTCAGATTGGTCTGAGACTTCAAAATGGAAGAGAGAATGTTCCTTTATATGTAGTTGAAATTAAAGGGCAATATAGAGGCGATCGGTTGGTCTACCATTTAGATCCACGCACAAGAGCATCTGAGGATAGATGATCAATGACTAAGAGACTAAACTGGATTGAAGTGTGGATAGATACATACGCAAGTTATGTGCTGGTACTTCGAGGTTATGAAGATGGCTCTATAGAACTTTACGATCCTCAAAAAGGTAGAGGCTCGGAGTCAAGTTTTGATTCTTATGAAGAAGCGTATCTCTGGCTGCGCGAAGACGAATACGATCTCGCAGAAGGAAGAATGGAAATGTGTGAGTAAATTACCTGAAATAGAAGCGCGATGCCTTGGGTGAGTTGGCTATGCTTCCACTTGGATAAGCCAACTCCTGCCAACTTCCAGTCCTAACAATACTCCCAAAACACATCCCAGAGATTAAATTACTAATCCCCACCAACCAATGAGATTAAACTAAAAGCAAACCCCATGAAATGGAAAATTGAACAAGCCCAGCAAAAATTCCCTAAACTAATTAGTGCCGCTATCATCAAACCCTGGAGGAGACATAATTAAAAGCCAAAAATAGTCTCCCCATTCCCTATCCTCCATTCTCCTTAATAATGGTTACCCACCTTCCGATGATGTACTGCTGTCAAAGCATCTGGCTGAGAAACCCGCCCTACGGAAACAGTACTATAAATCGTCCAATGATCCTCACAATCCATCCGACTTTGGACTTCACATTCCAGATAAGCTAGTGCATCAGCAAGAATCGGGGAACCATTGGTGGCTGGATAAGTTTTCAAATCGGCAAAACGATCCGCCCCCAGAGGAAAACGCTTGAGGAAATGCTTCATTAATTTATGATAATTTCCTTCGGCTAAAACGTTGAGAACAAAGCGATCGCCCACATGTAATAATGATTCAATCGCCCGATCTTTTGCCACAGCAACAGTTATCCCCAAAGGTTTAAAACTCGCTTGTGCTACCCAGGAGGCAAACATCGCACTGCTAATATTGCCTTGGCGAGTGGTGAGAATGTACAAACCATTGCTCAGTCTACCTAATGCTTTTTCTAGTTCAGAATCAATGGCTTTAATTTGCTTAATTGAGCGATCGCGAGTTAGCCAAGCTCCTAATTCTGTTCCCGCTTCTTCACACAAATGATAGGTGATATCAGTCGGTGTCTCT
This sequence comes from Cyanobacteria bacterium UBA11153, assembly GCA_003511885.1. Lineage (GTDB taxonomy): Bacteria > Cyanobacteriota > Cyanobacteriia > Cyanobacteriales > Coleofasciculaceae > Limnofasciculus. The sequence goes on along the minus strand of DOIX01000307.1, from coordinate 20,650 downwards.
TTGATTAAAATGGGGGCAAAGGCAGGGTGCAATCCTAAATCGCGGAATTTGTTAACTAACAGATAAGCTGATTCGCTATCTTCAGCGCCAGATTCAAATACGCCAAAAGATTGTTTCGGATTGGTTGCGCCCAAAATCGTACCAATGAGTGGTTGAACAATATTAGCTATTTCTCCTGTTATTGATGGCGTACCGATAATAATGCCAGAGGCAATACTAACTAATTCTCTCACCTCTTGAGGTTCGGCAGTACGCAAATCCATCATCTCCACCGCCACGCCAGTTTTATTAATCCCATGGGCAATAGCTTGGGAAATGCGATCGCTAAATCCGTAATCTGATAGGTAAAATACTGCTACAGTGGTTTCGGCTTTGGCTTGGGCTTCGCTCCATTCCCGGTAACGACCTGTTAATTCGGTCACGTTATGATATAATAAAGGACCGTGACCAGTGGCAATAGTCGTAATTCCAGGTAAAGTACTCATCCGTTTCATTGCCGTTAAAACTGAACGAGCATTAGGTCCCATTAAGCAGTCATAGTAATATTTGAAATCCTCTTCAATCAGATCTAAATCTTCATCAAAAGTATGGTCATCACAATAGTGCATTCCAAAAGCATCACAGGTATAGAGAACCTGAGTTTTTCGATCGTAAGTAAAGATAGTATCAGGCCAATGGAGATTTGGCGCAATCAAAAATTCTAAAATATGATCGTTGCCTAAATCTAAAGTATCCCCACCTTTAACAATCTGTCTCTCAAAAGGTTGATGCAGCCAGTTTTCCAAAAACTGAATCGCCACTTTTGAACCCACAATTGTAATATTAGGAGCTAATTCTAGGATATCCTTGACTAAGCCACTATGATCTGGTTCCGTATGACTGACAATCAGATAATCTAGTTTTGTGGGATCGATTATTCCAGTTAATGTATCCAGGTAAAGTTGGCGAAACTTTTCGTGAGAAGTATCTACGAGAGCTATTTTTTCACCCTGAATCAAGAATGAGTTATAGGTAGTACCATTTTGCAGCCCAAATTCAATATCAAAGCGATCCCGATCCCAATCCAAAGAACGAATTGTCGTTGTGTTGGAAGCAATTTCTATAGTTTGCATCGTCAAGCGACGTTGAAGTTTCTCAGTCAGTGCTACCATCGCTTTCCTCCTCTTGTATAAGTATTTTGAATTGAGATTAATATCATCTTTGCATATATTTTAAGGATTTTACATCGAAAAAACTTATAGTTGTGTTTAGGATTTCCGCTTTCAAAGATAATTGGGAGGTTTATCCTGATGGAGTATCCGTCAAATGGTAAATTTTTGAAAATTCAGGTTCTCGTTAAATCCGGGTATGAGGCTTTGCCCCCCCGTTGGCTAAGAGGTGTGAGAAAATTCTAAATCTAAACCATAAACTTTTTCTATTGCGTCACCGACTTGGTAACGTTACTCCCCTTTGAGGATTGTCAATCGTGAAACTTCGCTGGTTATTACCTAGTCTTCTCGGATTTTTTGTGATGGCATCTCCTGCGGAAGCAGCGAGATTGCTATCATGGCGTTTTGATGCTAATCAAAATCGGCTATTTTTTAGAACAGATACCAGGGTTCAACCAAAAGCCCAGATTATTTCTAATCCCACACGTTTAGTTATTGATTTACCTGGAATTTTCCTCGATCGCGGGACAATTGAGCAAAGGATAGGAGGTGCAATTCGGGCGATACGAGTGGGACAAGTTAACGATCGCACAACCCGCTTAGTAATTGAACTGAATCCAGGATATACCCTTAATCCACAACAAGTAATATTTCAGGGACTTTCTCCCAGTGAATGGACGGTACAATTACCCATACCGGAACAGATAGGACAGTTCCCCTATCCCAATCCCACACCGCCACAAAATCCAGTTGTCCCTCCAGCGATAAGTAATCCACCACCAAATTTTCCCTCTACTCCTAATCGCCGTTTAGTAGTAATGATCGATCCTGGGCATGGAGGTAAAGATCCAGGTGCAATTGGCATTAATGGCATCCAAGAAAAAGATATTATTCTCCCAATTTCTCAACAAATTGGAGCCATATTGGAACAAAAGGGAATTCAAGTTATTCTGACGCGAACCAGTGATTATTTCGTAGATTTAGCACCCCGCGTCCAAATGGCAAAACAGGCAAATGTCGATCTATTTGTCAGCATCCATGCTAATTCGATTGGGAATCGTCCGGATGTTAATGGATTGGAAACTTACTATTTCGATAGTGGTTATCGCCTAGCCCAAACCATCCATAACAGCGTTTTGCAAAGTATTGATATTCGCAATCGCGGAGTGAGAAGGGCAAGATTTTATGTACTGAGAAATAATCCGATGCCTGCGGTTCTTGTTGAAGTGGGTTTTGTCACAGGTACAATTGATTCGCCGCGATTAGCAACTCCTGAATATCAAAGCCAAATGGCACAAGCAATTGCCCAAGGTATTCTTCAGTACATTCAACAGAATTACTAGAATTGGTAATCGTTAATGGGGAATGGGGAATAGGAAAGGTTTTTTGTCAATTTCCCCTTTTTGATAATATACAGTTTAAATGGGTAGCGGTTTCAAACCTGTCGAAGGGCGGATTTTGACTCAATAAGCTGTTAAGCGTCTAAAGTGGTGATTATGAAATCGTGAAATCGTTGTAGTGCGAGCGTCCTCGCTCGCGATAATATACAGTTTAAATGCGCAGCAGCTTACATATCTGTAATTCACAGAATTTGTCCCAAAACCCGCTCCAATTCCCTTACTTTTTCTGAGGAGTCACAGTAGCAGAAGCAGCAGAAACGACTGTATCAAGATAAGCTTGTAAAGCCTTCCGAGTTTCACCCTCTGCACTGATAATACCATCAGGATTTAAAGAATTAGCTGTTTGAAACTCTTTAACTGCTTTGTCGGTTGCTGGGCCAAATTGTTGATCCGCTACATCAAGTTTTATCCCAGCTTTTCTTAAGGCTAACTGTAATTGTCCTACATCTTTACCCGTCTGTGTAGGTGAAGTTAATCGCAAGGTTCTAGGATATCCTACATTGGCGAATCCTTCCGCAGGTGAATTGTTGATACACTGGAAAGTTTTGGAAGTATCTAAATCTCCAATCACCCCATCTACAACCAGTTGTTGTCCTCCTGGATTAGCAGCATTCCACAAAGCTTGAAAGGCTTTAATTGTGTCATCTTTGATAAATTCAATACCTTTAGTCCAGTCAAAGTGCATACTATCGCGACTGCCATAAGTCCATTGCCATCCATTTTTAACCAATAAATCTTTTACTTGAGGCCATTCTTCAATATCGATAGATGCACCATTTTGATGGTCAGATTTTCCTGGTTGCCCCACCATGCCACCTGCTAAATTTCTATTATTCCAGAATACAGTTTGCGCAATGACGGAACGATAGGCATTATTCACAGTTATTGGCTTACCGTAACTTTTCAAAAAGTTAGCTAAAGCATCCCGGACTGCTGCTTGACAGAAAGGTAAAAGGCCATCTCCTTTATTGATATTTAACTCGTCAATACTTACTAGTAAGCCAGGATTCATTTGATTAAATTGCCAAATTACCTGCCTGTCTAAACCACGGACTGGCATACTTCTGAATTCTTTGATATCTTTAACTAAAACCATGATGCCCTCTTGTAATTACTAAAAAAATAACTTTTAAAAATCAAAATTAAAACTCTGAGTTTTAATTTTGATTTTTAATTTTTGACTTAGGCAATGTCTGTACCTTTAGCAAAAGCAACTAGTTGGTCGAATGTACCTTTAAATCTGTTTTTATCGACTTTGCCAGTAACTCCATCGACAGTACCAGATTCGGTATATTGCCAAATGGTATAACCATTTCCTCCCCAATTTTTGGCAGGAACACTTGGCTGAGGGCTGTCAGTATAGTGGGCCAACCATAAGGGATAACTAACTAAAGCTTGAGAGTCTCCCATGTAATCTTTCCAGAAGGAAGGACTAGTGTAGATAATGGGACGGCGTTTTGTTTCTTTCTCCATTAAGATTAGCCATTGTTTAACAGCATCAATTCGCTGGTTTAGATTCAGTTGTTTCCATTGATCTCCGACACTGGGAGGCCATGCTTCGACATCGACTACAGGTGGTAAATCGGTGACTTGGAGACTGTTTTTAACAACAGTTAGAAAGTTATTTACCTGCATAGCTGGGGGTCTCAAGGGTCGAAAGAAGTGATAAGCACCACCAATTAAACCTACTTGTCTGATGCCTTGCCAATTTGTCGTAAATTTTGGATCAACCCAGTCGCCTCCTTCACTGGCTTTGAGAATAGCAAAAGTCACCCCAGATTTCTTCACATTAGACCAATTTACAGCAGGATTGTTACTGGAAATATCTATACCAATTGGGGGTTGACTTGTAGGTGGTTTTGGTGGAGTTGTATTTTGTTGGTTTGAGAACAATGCGGCGATAGTTTGAGAGCCAGCTACACCATCATCTTTCAGTCCCCGACTTTTTTGAAATGCTTTAACAGCAACTTCTGTTTTCCCTCCAAAGCTACCATCTGGAGTGCCAACATCAAATCCTAATTTTTCTAATTGTTGCTGAAGTCTCAGTACATCTGGTCCTGATGCACCGAGTTTTAAAGTCTGGGCTATTACAGTATTGGGAGTTGGTGTTGGCTTGGGAGTTGGAGTTGGAGTTGGAGTCGGTGTTGGTGTTGGCTTGGGAGTTGGATTAGCTGCAAATAATGCCGATATAGTTTGAGAGCCAGCTACACCATCATCTTTCAGTGCCCGACTTTTTTGAAATGCTTTAACAGCAACTTCTGTTTTCCCTCCGAAGTTGCCATCTGGAGTACCAACATCAAATCCTAATTTTTCTAATTGTTGCTGAAGTCTCAGTACATCTGCTCCTGATGAACCCAGTTTTAAAGTCTGTGCTATGGGAATATTGGGAATTTCAATGGGGAAGAGATCTAAATAACGTTGTAAAGCCTTCCGAGTTTGACCTTCTGCACTGACAATACCATCTGGTGTTAAAGAGTTAGCAGTTTGAAATTCTTTGACAGCTTGGTCAGTTGTTGGGCCAAATTGTTGATCTGCTGCATCTAGTTTCATGCCAGCTTTTCTCAGGGCTAGCTGTAACTGTCCCACATCTTTACCCATCTGGACTGGTGTTGTCAACATCAAGGTTCTCGGATAGGGCAAATCGGCAAAACCTTCAGCAGGAGATAAGTTAATAAATCGGAAAGTTTTGGAACTATCAAGATCCCCAAGAACTCCATCTACAGTCAATTTTTCTCCGTTGGGATTGCCAAGATTCCACAAAGCTTGAAAGGCTTTAATTGTGTCATCTTTAATAAATTGAATCCCTTGAGTCCAGTCAAAGTGCATGGGATCTTGCCGTCCATAAGTCCATCGCCATCCGTATTTGATCAGCAAATCTCTCACTTGAGGCCACTCATCAATGTCTATAGATGCACCGTTTTGATGATCGGATCTTCCAGGCGGACCGACAAGAGTACCAACAGAATTTCTGTTGTTCCAAAATACTGTTTGAGCAACTACTGAGCGGTAAGCATTATTAACAGTTAGAGGTTTGCCGTAATCTTTTAAAAATCTGGCTAAGGCATTTTTTACTGAGGCTTGACAGAAAGGTAAAAGTCCGTCTCCTTTGTTAATATTTAAGTCTTCAATACTGACTAGCAATCCAGGATTCATTTGATTGAATTGCCAAATTATCTGCCTGTCTAATCCTCTGACTGGCATACTGCTGAATTGTCTTATATCTCTAACTAAAGCCATGATTTCCTTTTGGTAAACGATAGAAAATTAATTGTTTTGAATTATTTGGCAGTATTGGTATCGGTGGGGTGGAGGTGGATAGGTGAAGATAATTTGTCCTTCCAGGGATGCCGTGACGCATTTAAACTATAAATTGTCAAAAATGGTAAGGTTAGCCCAAATCCTCCTTATATCCGCTGTCCCCTTCCTCATTCCCCATTACCTATCTCCACAATCAATTTCAGATCCAAAGCCACTTAACAATTTATTTTATCTAGAGGAGAAGCTAGATAAACATTAATTTTTTCGGTAATTTTTGGCAAGAGGAGTTGAGGCTGAGGTAGCTTGGCTGGGTTTCCTTGCTTCAACCCAACCTACGTGTAGCAGTTTTTACTTGGATGTGGAAACGGGGCTTCCTCAAGAAACCTAGTTTCTCTGTATCTCCCTCAATGGACAATGGACAATGGACAATGGACAACTGTCAACTATCAACTATTAACTATCAACTGCTACACCTTACCTAAAAAGTTACAACACTGCGGATAGATTCTCCCTGTTTCATTAAATCGAAGGCATGATTAATTTGTTCCAGGGGCATAACATGTGTAATGAGATCGTCAATATTAATTTTCCCGTCCATGTACCAGTCAACAATTTTTGGGACATCTGTTCGTCCTCTTGCACCACCAAAGGCAGTTCCTTTCCAAACCCTTCCTGTCACTAATTGAAAGGGACGAGTACTAATTTCTTCTCCTGCACCAGCTACACCAATAATAACGCTAACACCCCAACCTTTATGGCAGCATTCTAAGGCTTGACGCATGACATTTACATTACCAATGCACTCGAAGCTGTAATCTGCACCGCCTTTAGTTAAGTCTACTAAATATGGTACTAAATCGCCTTCAACTTCATTGGGATTGACAAAATCTGTCATACCAAATTTTTCGGCTAATTCTTTCCTGGCAGGATTAATATCAATCCCGACAATCTGGCTAGCACCCACCATTCTCGCACCTTGAATAACGTTTAAACCAATTCCCCCTAGTCCAAATACTACTACTCTGGAACCTGGTTCAACTTTAGCTGTATTAATGACTGCACCAATCCCTGTCGTCACGCCACAACCAATATAACAAACTTTATCAAAAGGGGCATCTTCCCGAATTTTCGCAACGGCAATTTCTGGCAATACAGTATAGTTAGCAAAGGTGGATGTCCCCATGTAGTGATGAATTTTTGTGCCACCAATGGAAAACCGACTAGTGCCATCAGGCATTAAACCTTGTCCTTGTGTTAGGCGAATTGCTTGACAGAGATTAGTTTTAAAATTTAAGCAATATGGACAGTTTCGGCATTCAGGAATGTAAAGGGGTATTACACGGTCTCCTGGTTTAAGGCTAGTGACACCTTCTCCCACTTCTACCACAATACCTGCACCTTCGTGTCCTAAAATTGCGGGAAATAATCCTTCAGGATCTTTGCCAGAGAGGGTATAGGCATCAGTGTGACATATTCCTGTTGCTTTAATTTCTACCATCACTTCCCCCGCTTTGGGGCCTTCGAGATGAACAGTTTCGATGGTTAATGGTTGCCCTGGTGCATGGGCTACTGCTGCTTTTATTTCCATAAATATTATCCTATGGATTTATCTTAGGAATTGTTGGTCATATCCTTATTATTATATAGTGCCAGATGTGAAGTCAATTATGATAGAGTGTAAGATGTCAGATTAACTAATACTACCCCGCTTCCGGGCTTCTTTATAAGATGTACCCACATTTGTCAAGCCTGCCTTAATCATTTGTTGCTCTAACAGGGCAAAAAAGCTAGCGCGATCCCCTCCTCTGACTACGGCATAATTGTGTGCTTCTGATAGAGCAATGGGATAGCCATATCCTTTATAAACTTGAGCTAACATTAAACTTAAGGCTTGATTGAATAAAGTAGAGTTTTCTACTACCCATTCCGGGATTTCAATTCTAGCGATTTCCGTCCCTACATTAACGTAGCAGAAATAAATTTTGCGATCGCCATATAAATCCAAAATTCGGTTAGTACTGCCAAATAAGGCACTCCGCTGCCCTGGCTTCAAGAAAATACTCCAAAAAGTGGCATCTCGCAAGGGTTCAATTACCTGACAGGGTAACTTATCATCAAGATTACCACAATGAGTCATGCAGTCAGGAGTTGGGTAAGGACAAGCTTGCAACCGGAGGAAATTTAGTGCTTCGCTACTGCGTGCCGCACTCAGATATCCCATCAAAGGGACGTTAACCGATCGCAATTTATCCCATGCTTCTAAAATTGGCGGTAAAATGCGATCGCGTGCTTCTGTTGGCAATGACTCCAAAAACCAATAAATTAGGGAGCCATCTACCATCGCCAAATTCGGAATATCAAAATGCGATCCTGGCGGATTCACCCACCTACAAGCCATTTCTGCTAATACAGATATCTCGGAAACTGTCCGCCGATACCCCATCCATTCTTCAGTGCGAATCCCCCATTTCCGGGAAACATATAAGTCTTCTGGTTTGTAAAATAATTCTGGTAAACTATCTAATAAAGGGTACAAGCTTTGCCCGTAATGTAACATTACTCGTCCAATATTAATTAGATAACAGTAAGCAATTTCATGATGAGATGGTGCAATTTGCGAACCGTCTGTCGCAAAAACTGTATGACTATAAGGGGGAGGCTCTAAGTTAATTTGAGTATCCAATGGTTCGAGAGGAATACCAGGACTAAAAATGAGTCTATCTCTCCATTGTTTTTGCTTTCTTTTTAGGCTTTGCTGATTTATTTTGGCTTCAGCTAACAAAAATTGAGCTAATTCCAACCGCTTCTTACTCGCCACAGCTTCCCCTTTGAGGTGCTGACTAATATTGGGTATTTGTCCGACAATTTTAGTGAGATCCAGCATAGAGTTTTTTTGGCACTAGGGGCTAGGAGCTGGGTAGCAGAATTACCCATTACCCATTAACTATTATCGATTTTGACTAATTTAATCTTGCTTTTACATCAGCGGCGAAATCTTCATAGCGACGTAGAGGAGTGACTTCTACCTGTACATCTTGACCCATTTCTTGCATAATAGGTAAGTCCAAGAGAATTTGATCCAGCATATCAGGAGTATCAACATTAACAATAGCAATTACCCGACGAGTACCAACACATTTCCACAAATCCACTACAACTCCTGCTGATTTAGCTCCTAGTGCCGCATCCGCTTCCTTCGCCCAAATTTTAAATAACTCTTTTTGGCTCATTGTGTCCGGATATTCTACATGAAAGTCCAGATGATACAGCATAATTTTTCTTCTCCTCTCTACAATTGCTTAGTTTTGGTAATCTGTCTGACTCCATAACTTGCACAATTCTTAATTAACAGTTTTACCCCTACCTCAACCCTAATACCAAATCCGGGTTAATTACCCCCTTTATCCCAAAAAAGGCTCCCAGACAGGGGGCTTTCTTACAGGAGAGAAAAATCATTGAGATGATAACGGGGGTTTCTTTCATCGGATTTGGTATAAGAGGAGAGGGAACCCAGAAATCTTTAGTCCCCTTCCCTTCAAGGGAAGGGGGCTGGGGGGTTAGGTTTTTTACTTGTTACGACTGATACAAGTTATTAGTTTTAACCATATTTTTTCACTAATTTGGATGAAGCAAATTGCCATGGTTAATTACCCAGACAATAGCGCTAATGCCAAAGCGAAAAATCTTGGGCAAACTGAGAAAGTGACAAGAGATGAATCCCAGAGCTGTCACCCACAGAATCCCGTTGAGTCTTAGTATTATAACCCCAATCTGCCAAGAATAGCCTAACCTGGTTAAGATCGGGTTGTTCCTGTACTGATTGTAATGTTTTCAGTCGATCTTCTACAAACCAAAGTTTTCCTGGAAACTGTGCTGATAATTGGCGTAGGGTTTGATGTTTAGGGCGTTTGATTTCTTTGCCGATAATTCTATCTTCAGAGAGTTGGATACCTTGTTGTTGCAATAGTTGTTTGACAAATCTTCCTTCTTTAGTTGTGACGATAAATAGTTCTGTAGATTTATCTGATGTCACAATTTGTTTCAACCGTTCAATAATACCAGGATAGAATTGATGTAATCCTAACCATCCGTCTAAATCTGTGGCAATCCACTCATCTCTTGTCTTGTCTACTTCTTTACCAATTGCGACTGGATCTAATTTATCTAATTCAATAATATCCTTTGCTACTAATGACCAATCTATTTCTATTTTAGTTTCAGGCACTCCCTTAATTAAGGCGCGAATTAACACAGGCATTTCCCAGCCAATTTCAATAACAGGTCTGAAGTGGTAAAATACGTTAGCTAAATTATCCGGCGGAGTTTGGCTATCCGGTTGCCAAATTTTACAGTAGGTGCGCCAAGAGGTTTGAAAGTATTCCAAAAGTCCGTCACAGATAACACCGTCAAAGTCTAGGGCGAGAAGAGTAGAAGTTTCAATTGCCATGGATTTAGGGATTTAATCTCGTATTATATAGCAAGGGACTAGGGGTTAGGAGCTAGGGGCTAGGGAAGAAAGCTGTCTCATCAAGGATTTGAGGAATTTAGAATATCTTAACCGCCCTGGCGGTTGCTATATTACCCCATCAAATCTACTTCGATCGAGTTTAAGGTTTATTTTATATTAGTGCCAGATCTGGCGATTCTATTTTAGAAGTTGATAGCTGACGGATATAACTCTTCCTGGGTAACAATTCTATCCCATCATTGTCTCCAAATTTTCCCCAAGAATAGAAACAGTTTATCATCGTATTGGCTTTTGTAGGTTTTGCGATCGCAAATAGGAGTATCCTGAAAAAAAGAGAAAAATCTACCTTAAAAGAGTAAAATTTTCTCTTTTTCCGATTAAAAATGACCAGAGAAACTAGAAATTGTCCTTTTTCAGGGGCAGCCAACCCGGATTTGTATCAAATGTTTCAAAACTTGCTGATTAAGAATATCTATGTTATGGTTAAAATCACCTTAAATAACGATATCTCTACAGATTTACTGTATATTTTAAAACCAGGGTCTAGTTTTGAACTAGAGATGTGCTTATACAAGACTTGTTAGGTTCCCCTCCTTGTCAAGTAATAGGCTGGTAGCGCCAGTAAAAAAATTAGCCTAAAATCCGAAAATGACTCATGGAAACCAGTGGTTTAATTTAGCCAGAAAGTTTTTACCCAAATATCACCGTTATATCCAAGCAGGCTTGACTTTTTGTGTTGGGATTGGATTTTCCGTTACCGCCTATTTAGTTGTACACAACTGGGAATATAAAACGATACAAGCTGAATGGCAAAGACAACGAGATAAAATCGCGATAGATATAGAGAGACAGATTAACAGTGGCGTGGAAGTAATCGAAGCAATGGAAACTTTATATAGCATCTCTGATGGGATTAAAGAACAAGATTTGCAGAAATTGATTAAATCTGCTCTATCTCACCATTCAATTATTCAGGCGATGGCTTGGCTACCCCATATCACAGACGAAGAGCGGCGACATTTTGAGAAAAATGCTCAATTAAATGGATATCCCAATTTCCAAATTACAGAAAAAACAAAGGATGGGAAAATAGTCATCGCTAAAAAACAAGCCTACTATTTTCCCGCGTACCAAGTTTTTTCATTATCCAAGACAGGCAAACTTTCAGGTTTAAATTTTGCTCATACTTATGAATCGGTTTTACAAACAGCTATAGAGAGGAATGAAATTGTTGCTACTGGTTCAACCCAGATAGATGAAATCCCAAAAGATGGACAGTTTTTCTTCGTCTTTATACCAGTTTACAGTAAAATCAGCCCCAATGTTGAGAAGGGAGAAATCCTAAATTCAACCTCTCTTCAGCAGAAAAAAATTAAGGGTTTTGTTCTAGGTATATTTCAGATTGATGCAATTATGAAATATGCCTTGCAAGATCTAGACTTAGAAAATATCAATTTAGAAATACAAGATTTGATGGCTTCAGAGTATGAAAAGTTTCTCGCTTTTTATGACGCACAGAATAAAAAGGTAATTACAGATCAAAATATAAAAAATACTAGCCAACTCGGTCAAACAGCATATTGCCCTGATGGTAGCGCTTGTACTCGAATCATTAATATTGAAAATCGCAGGTGGTTACTCAAACTTTTGCCAAGACCAGAGTATATGAAATCTCAAAAATATTGGCGATCTTCAGTAATATTAATAACCGGGATATTATTGAGCAGTTTAATAACACTTTATCTAGTCAGTTTGCTCCGTTATACAGAGCAAATCGAAAAAATAGTGGGAGAACGGACATATCAAGCTCAACAACTTAAGAAAGCGTTGCAGAAATTAAAACAAACTCAATCCCAACTAGTTCAGACTGAAAAAATGTCTAGCCTTGGTCTCTTAATTGCTGGAATTGCCCACGAAATCAACAATCCCATTAACTTTATTTCTGGGAATATTCCTCAAGCTATTGAATCTATTCAAGAATTATTATATTTAGTAAATCTTTACCAAAAATACTATCCTAACTCCCACCCAGAAATTCTAGATTATATTGAAGAGATTAACCTTGACTTCCTGATTGAAGACATACCTAAATTACTATCCTCAATGGAAGTAGGAGCAAATCGCATTACTCATCTGGTAGTTTCTCTCCGTAACTTTTCCCGTCTAGATGAGAGTGATATGAAATATGTTGATATCCATGAAGGAATTGAGAGTACCCTGCTAATTCTGCAAAATCGCCTGAAAGCAAAACCTAATTCTCCAGCAATTGAGGTGGTTAAAAATTATGGTAATTTACCATTAGTAGAATGCTTGGCTGGGCAAATTAATCAGGTACTTATGAACATTATTACTAACGCAATTGATGCTTTAGATACTTATAATAGTAACCGCGAATATCAAGAACTACTAGCTAATTCAAATCAGATTACAATTACTACAAAATATTTAGAGACAAATTCGATAGCGATTGAGATTGCTGATAATGGAGAGGGGATGAACGATCGAGTAAAAGAACATTTATTCGATCCATTCTTTACAACTAAGCCAGTGGGAAAAGGAACAGGATTAGGACTGTCAATAAGTTATCAAATTGTAGTTGAGAAGCATAAAGGCGTGTTGCGGTGCGAATCAGTAGAGAAAAAAGGAACGACATTCTGGATCGAAATTCCCGTGCGGCAGAATGTTCAAAATGAGCGAGGGAATATCCCATCTCAAAACTCGAAAATAGCCTCCCTCTCTCAGGAGAGAATCTTTACATAATTACAAAAGGATCTTTGGCAAAATGTAATTAATTTTTGTCTGACAGAATACACTTGATTTTTTAAACCATGTATGTCATGATATCGCTTAATCAAGAGTTTGATATTATAGCAACCGCCACATCGGGATCGGCTTCAATAACGTTATGAAGAGAAGCGCTACCGCCTTCCTGAGTAAACAGTTTGATGAACATGGCTATAATTGTTAACTGTCCGCTGCTATAATCCCAATTAACTGTAGATTTAGAGGTAAAACTAATGATAGATATGGTGATAGGGGGTGCGCTTCCAAATAATTGGGAAATCTTACTAATGAATTCTAGTTTTATTAGTGCAAATGACTGGATAAGCTTAACAATCCGGCTTACCTTTGCATCATTGGTGGGTGGGGCAATTGGATGGGAACGCCAAATGACAGGGAGATCCGCCGGAATCAGAACTTATATGTTGATTAGCTTGGGTGCTGCTATGTTTGTCATGCTTCCCTTGCAAATCCCTGACTTTTCTTCTGCTAATGCTTTGAGTCGAACCATACAGGGAGTTGCCACAGGTGTTGGTTTTATCGGAGCTGGGTTAATTCTACAACAATCTAATCAACTATTGAGTAAACCAAAGATTAAAGGACTAACTTCTGCTGCGACAATTTGGGTAACTGCCGCATTAGGTGCAGCCATAGGATGTGGTTTATGGCAGATGAGCTTGTTGGGAACTATCATAACTTTAGTGATTTTAAGTGGGGTAAAGAAGCTGAAAAAATCTCTATCAATTAATCTGGATTATCCTCATAAATCTGCACTAGTTCGTAGTCAAAATAAGATTGAAAATTCATCTGATTTATCCCAACTACATTGATATTCTATTTTGAGAATAGGGAAAAGAAATTTTGATGACTTTTCCTTTGCTAGAGATGATATCATCTGTAGGATATTTATCCAGTATATAGATTAATAAATTACGCCAAACCAATTAGATGTACCCTGAAGAACCCTCCAAATTAAAAACTATATTTCATAATGCCAGAAGGGTAATTGATCGTTGCTTAAAATTAATTGACGTTGGACACGTTGAATAATTCCTTGCTGTTCAAATGTTTTAAGCAGTCGCGTAACCGTTACACGAGTTATCCCTAAAAGATCCGCAATATCTTGATGAGTTAACCGGAGATCTATAAGTTGTCCTTCCTCAACTTTTTGACCAAATCTATTTCCCAACCAATTTAACAATCGTAAGATAGAAGATTCAGCTTGTCGGCATCGTATAATCTCCATTAACTCTCCAGAGTGCTGAATATGGTGAATCATCGCCTCAGTAAATTCATGCCATCTATCTTTTGGGATTAAGCTTGCTACAACTGGAGTAAGACATTCCATTGCATAACTATTAGATTTATGGAGAATTCTGCCAACCACATCCCCAGATCCCCATAATCCTAATGTGACAATATTTCCATCTTCTTGAATGCAACGGGTACGAACTACTCCACTTTGTATCACCCAGAGGTAATCGTGCCTTGGAGAAAGTAAAGAACGACGAGGAAACAATTGTTTAGTACGATCCATAGGGGGATTGGGTGAAAATGATAAGACTTTCATGAGCATAATTTTTGTGAGGAATTACGCCAGAGCAATCGCCCTGGCGTAGGCTGTCTTTAACTGTGGAAGCAAAACTGTCACGACTGGGGATTATATTTATGTTCTCCCTGATGGTTTAATTGGCAATATTGTTGTTCTGCGGGAACAGAACCGACGATCCCGATCAAATTCCAGGTTTTGGCGATGCTCAATCTATCAATCTATTATTCTAATATTAGAGGTTTGAGCAACCCTTGGTGAAAACGATAGGAGGGCGACTAAGATAGCACATCCCAAGAGAACAAATGCTAATAGTGTGCCCATAAACGCCAATAACTTCGTCTTTATTTTGATGAATTTTCTTGGGATAAGTTTTATGTCCATACCGGTACAGCTGTGGAAATTAATAGAGGTTAAATAACCTGACGATGACGCGATTCTGGAATCCCCTCCCAAGATGGTGCAAAAGGGGGAAGTGCCAATGGACAAGAATGCCAACTACTCCGCACAGGCACTCCCAGTTGTTGACAATAACCACCACTCCTTCCCTGAGATTGGTAAAACTGACAACACCGACAGACTGAAGGCTTCAACTCAGAAGAGGTACGAGTCGCTTTTTCTGAATGTCGTTGTTGAGTCAGTGGTGGTTGAGTCAGGTGCGTTAGTGGTGTCATGTCATACTTCTCTTTACATAAAGAGCAACTTTGCTGAGATAGATGTGAAAAACCCCTAAAAGCTATCGGCTTCGGCAAGCTAGTCAGGTGTCAGGAAATTAAAATCCTAAAACCCTACCGAATTACCGTAGTTTTAGCGATCTTTAATATAATGGCACAGTTGATTGAGAAAAACAAGCAAAAAATACTAAAAATACATAGAGAAACCGTAGAATAGAGATACATTGAGCTAAAGCTGGAAAGGACAAACTATGGGAATTGTATATAATGTCACAGAATTAATTGGTCGGACTCCCCTAGTCCAACTGAATCGGATTCCCCAAGCAGAGGGATGTGTAGCGCGGATTCTGGCAAAGCTGGAAGGAATGAATCCCACCGCTTCGGTAAAAGATAGAATCGGGATTAGTATGGTTGAAGTGGCGGAAGAAGCAGGTCAAATTCAACCCGGAAAAACTGTTTTAGTGGAGCCTACCTCTGGCAACACAGGGATTGCGCTAGCGATGGTGGCAGCCGCTAAAGGCTATCGCTTAATTTTAACCATGCCCGAAACCATGAGCTTAGAAAGGCGCTCCATGTTGAAAGCTTATGGTGCTGAATTAGAATTGACTCCAGGGGCAGAGGGGATGAAAGGGGCAATTCGCCGTGCCGAAGAAATTGTTGCCAATACCCCTCATGCCTTTATGCTACAACAGTTTAACAACCCAGCTAATCCCAAAATCCATCGCGAGACAACAGCCGAAGAAATTTGGGCAGATACAGAGGGTGAAGTGGATATTTTGATCGCAGGAGTGGGGACTGGTGGTACGATTACAGGAGTTGCTGAAGTAATTAAATCACGCAAACCCAGTTTTCAGGCGATCGCAGTCGAACCGATTAAAAGTCCCGTACTCTCTGGCGGAAAGCCTGGTCCCCATAAAATTCAAGGAATTGGCGCTGGATTCATTCCTGAAGTATTGCGTCTAGACATTATTGATGAAGTAATTCAGGTGAGTGATGATGATGCGATGGCTTATAGTCGCCGTTTAGCAAGAGAAGAAGGTTTACTATCAGGAATATCGGCTGGTGCAGCTTTATATGCAGCAATTCAAGTAGCTAAACGTCCAGAGAATCAGGGTAAATTAATCGTGATGATTCAACCTAGTTTTGGGGAACGTTACTTGAGTACCGCATTATTTCAAGAGTTAGAACAACCTAAGACTACTCCTGTGGTTTAAATGGATGTTCTGGGAGTCTATACTCTATCAGGAAAAGTTGTGCGATCGTAAATCTCACAGACAGAAGTAGGGTTTCTTCAAGAAACCCTAGTCAGGTATTCGGTCATCCACATTGCCAGGTGTAATTTTATGCATCTAAAATTTCCCCATGTTCATTAATAATTAAATGAACCTTACTATTAGAGCTGACTACTTCCATTTTACTTGATTTAATCGAGATCAAATCAAGTAAAATGGTTTGTTGTGAAAGAAGTCAAATTACTCGCTCTGTGTCAATAAAATTAATCTTTATTTACATAAATTTACATGGTTAGTCATCTTCTTCTAACTGATGATCCCTCGATCGCGATCGTTGACAATTATTGTCTAGTCCACAAAATGCTGTAAAGTTTTTGTTTACTGGCTTTCCACGCTTCTGGCTCTTACGTCGAACTCAGGTCATGATCTGCGGAAAGAGGGCTCCGAACTCAGGTCCCTAGGAGCGATCGCAATTGTGGCAGGAATGCGATACTAGCAACTTGGGTCAGTACAGGTTGATATATAGGACAGATTCAATGCGATCGAGCATTATTATTAACTAATATGTAAATTAACAAATACTGTCAATAAAAAGGTTAACATTCCGGCGAGGGCAAACATATAAAAGATCGATCGCGTTTTAAATACGGATAACATCAAGCCAATGGCTTTGATGTCAATCATGGGGCCAAATACTAAAAAGGCTAATAATGAGCCGCTGGTGAAGGTGGAGGCGAATGCCAGGGCAAAGAATGAATCGACAGTGGAACAAATAGATACGACTGCTGCCAATACCATCATGGCTAAAACAGAGGTGACTGGACCTTGACCTAGACTGAGGATGATATCACGGGGAACGGCAACTTGTACAATAGCTGCGATCGCACTGCCTAAAATTAGTACTCCTCCTAATTCACGTAATTCCTGGATGGTATTTTCTAAAAATAAGTTTAATTGAGTTGCAAATGTTTTCTTTGGTTGATTAGCAGCTAAATTATTTTGTAAAACATTGGCATCCATTTTTAGGGGAGATCCTGGTTGCCCAAGGATAAAGGATCCCGATTGTAATAGTGGCGATTTTTCTTTTTCTTCTTTGCCTTTTCCTCCCTTATCTGAAGGGTAATCTAATTTCATCATGGAGCGAGTTATTGTCTGTTGTAAGAGGGGGCGCAAGTCTTTTTGGGCGCTGAATATACAGCCGATAAAGATTGAAATACCTAAAGAAAATAAGACGCGCAATACGACAATTTCTGGTTGTTCCCGAAAGGCTACCCAAGTGGACCAAATGACAATAGGATTAATGGTGGGTGCGGCTAATAAAAACCCGATTGCTACTGGCATGGGTGCGCCTTGGATGAGGAGACGGCGCGATACTGGTATGTTACCGCATTCACATACGGGGAAGAATGCACCTGCACAACTGCCAACGATTGCCCCTAATAATGGGTTGCGGGGTAGCCAAGCAATCAGCTTCTTCTCATCGACTAGCAAGAGGAGTAAGCTGGAGAATAAGACTCCTAGGAGTAAAAAAGGCATTGCCTCAACTAGTAAACTTAAGAAAAGGGTGAAGGCGTTGTTCAGTTGATTCTGATTCATGCGGATTGCGATCGCAGAGGTCTGCTTAGGATCGTAACCTAATCTGAGCTGTTTGCGTCCTTGAAATAAAATTTCCGATCCTCTATCCTCAAAAGATATCGCTAATTTTGATATTTTGCTCGCTGAATCCAGTCAAAATTACCGTTGATTTCCTATGAATGAAAAGTCAAACAAAGTAGAAAAATATCGAGAAAAAATTGACCAAATAGTTGTCACTGCCCAACAGATGCGGGAGATAGAAGAGCGTATCTTTAAGGCGGGAATGCCTGTGGCGGCTTTAATGGAAAAGGTGGCGCTGAGAATTGCGGCTCGAATTCAGTCTCTTTATCCTCTTTTTTCTCGGATGAAGGTTGGTGTATTAGTTGGGCCTGGGCATAATGGGGGTGATGCTTTGGTGGTAGCACGGGAGCTATATTTTCAGGGTTATGAGGTATTAATTTATTGTCCATTTTCTAAGCTGAAGGAACTAACATCTTGTCATAGCGAGTATGCGGCTAGTTTGGGGATTCCTGTTTACGATGAAATTGAATATTTGCAGGAGTGCGATTTAATTATTGATGGGTTGTTTGGCTTTGGATTAGAACGGGAGATATCTGGTAATATTGGTAATGCGATCGCAATTCTCAATCAATGGGGACAACCTATTGTCAGTATTGATTTGCCGTCGGGGATTCATACTGATACTGGGGCGGTTTTGGGGATGGCTATTCGCGCCAGTAAGACTTTGTGTTTGGGTTTGTGGAAGTTAGCTTTTCTTCAAGATCGCGGGTTAGAATATATTGGGGATGCGGAGTTAATTGATTTTGATATTCCTTTGACGGATATCTGGGCAATTCTTGGGGAAACACCGGAATTAAGGCGGATGACTAAAACTACGGCTTTTGATAGTTTGCCGTTACCGCGAAATGTATTAACTCATAAATATAAGCAGGGACATCTATTATTAATTTGTGGTTCAAAAAGATATGCTGGTGCAGCCATTTTGAGCGGATTGGGTGCAAGGGCAAGTGGCGTGGGAATGCTATCGATTGCTGTGCCGGAATCGCTGAAACCTTTATTAGTAAATCATTTGCCAGATGCACTGGTGATTGGTTGTGGGGAAACTGCATCGGGCGCGACCGCAAATTTGCCAGATACCCTAGACTTGAGTAATTATAGCGCGATCGCCTGCGGGCCGGGTTTGACCTTAGATGCTAAATTAGTCGTACAATCGGTATTGGGTGCGGAATGTCCGTTAATTTTAGATGCAGATGGTTTAAATATCCTAGCTGAATTAAGAACAATCCCCACTTTATTACGCCGTAGAGAAGCAACAATTTTAACCCCTCACCTTGGTGAATTTAAACGATTATTCCCCGATTCAGCCGAATTATTGCCAGATAGAATCAGTGCGGCACGGAAAGCCTCGCAGTTAAGTAGAGCCATTATATTACTCAAAGGAGCCAAAACTGCGATCGCATCTCCCAACCCGAGCATTGCAGATGGGGGAGATTCCTTATGGCTCATCCCTGAAAGTACCCCTGCTTTAGCCCGTGGCGGCAGTGGCGATATCCTCACCGGATTAATCGGAGGTTTGATTGCCCAACCAATTAATCCACAACATTCTTTAGGAAAAATAGTCGCCACAGCAGCTTGGTGGCACGCCCAAGCAGGCATTTTAGCGGCAAAAGAAAGGAGTGAATTAGGAGTGGATGCTTTAACTTTAGCACAATATTTGATTAAAGTCATCCATCTTTAATAGACATTTCCAATAAATAAATTGTCGCCTAAAGTGTGTTTAATAGTTAAGGTTTGTAGCACTCAGATCTTGTCTCAATAGCAGGGAGGCAGAGCCTCTAGTTGCAAATGGTGCAAGATCTCAGTAGTAGGCACTTCAGTGCCCCAAAAGCTACAATATAGCATTTTCTCAATTAATCTTGAAAATGACAGTGCTTAATCCCAAAATATTACCAATGGATTTTTGGGCATCTCTGGGCAAACTTTAATTACTGATATATTAGCATTCTCAACTATAGTGTTTCCGAGAATTGTATTGTGTCTTGCCTCAAACTTAGATTCTCCTTCGGCAATTTCTTCATAGTGTACCGTGATATGATAATGATTTTGAATTGCCTCTCCAGATTCCGATTTTTCTACCGCCAGATAATCTATATTTTGATCTGATTCAGCTTCCTCGCGATATTGATGCGCTAAATTTTCCAAAGCAATTGCGATTGCATGTTCTTTTGTTTGTCCGTGGAAACGGGTACAATTAGGGGTGCGATTGCTCAAAGATGGGGTAATCTCGCAAACATACTGCCCATTGTCTTGAGGAAAGACGGCAATGGCAATTGTGCCAGTAATTCGATCCGGATTCGTTTCAGTCATGAGATGCTAATACCAATTTTACGAAATTATGCTGTATATCTATTATAATGTTTCCTTCCCGAATGCTTCATCCTGCCCCCACCGACAACCCGACAGAGAATTTATTCTCTGTCTCATAGCTTAAGTCCATTAAAACTGAGATCTTGCAGCAGTAGCGATAACCCGGCAGTGGTTCAA
>DOIX01000049.1:23696-30780 GCA_003511885.1 Cyanobacteria bacterium UBA11153 | reverse complement strand
ATCATGAAGAGAAGCGGAATCCTCCCTGAGTAAACAGTTTGATTTCCATCCAGTAATTGTCAACTGTCCACTGCTATACATCGGAAATTAGCTAAACTTTTTCAATATTTCCTATTGCGACAGATAAATGGGAATGAGTCTCATAGTTTATTGACAATAATATATTATGAATGAGGGTGGTGGGTCTGCTAGGAAACAAATCACGGAGCTTTTGATTGTCATGCCAAAATTTAGCATTGTCATTACAACCTACAACCGCTTACGCCTTTTGGAGCAAGCAGTTGCATCAGCATTAGCCCAAACCTACCCCTGTGAAGTAGTGGTGGCAGATGATAGCTCTACAGATGGTACAGAAGAGTATATTCGCAGTTTAGGCGATCGCGTAATATATCATCGCAATGGAGTTAACAGCGGACACTGTGTCACGATGAATGCCGGAGTAGCTGTGGCACAAGGCGATTGGATTAAGCCACTTGATGACGATGACTATCTCGCACCCAATTGTATTGAGGAGATGGTAAAAGCAATCTCTCAGTATCCTCAAACAGTTATCTGTTCCTGTCAAGCTATTCAAGTAGAGCAAAATGGCACAGAAGTCTCTTGCTCTCCAGCAGTTGGGAAAGTGCCAATATTTTCCGTTCTCCAAGAAGATATTCATTATGGGATGCTATTAGAACAACTTCCCTTTGGCACTCCCGTACAAGTTGCCTTTGCCAAAGATGCTTTTCTCAAATCAGGTGGCTGGGATACTACCTTTGAGATTAATTATGACGATATCGATTCTTGGGTAAAAATTGCCCAGTATGGCGATGCTGTTTTTGTGAATCAGGCTCTTGCTTATCGTACCTTATGGCCAGAGGCAAGTCATCTCAAATTTTCTCTGCAACAGCGGCTAGAAAAAAATATTTCGATCAAAAATAAAATATACCCACTCGTTCATAAAAAACATCATAACAATATACCACGTCTTCAAGATATTCACGCATTTCTCAGTTTGTATTGGGGTCTAATCGGATTAAAACAACGTCAAATTGGTGAGGGATTAACAATGATGTTTCCTGCTGTTTTTTCTCCATCAGCTTGGCAAATGTTGTCCAGAGTTATCTCCTCTCGTAAAGCCAACATTAATGAAAAATCTTAATCCGTCTGTAGGGTGCGTTATTCAATAGCTAACACACCATTCCCACTATAAGTAGCGTCACTGCGTCAGCCTGTAAAGGTTTTCACGATAGTTGTTGCCCCGTCAGAGGTAAATAGGGTTAGATACTGTTGACAGTTCACAGTTACATATCCCTCTCCTATCAACTGTCAACTGTCAACTGTCAACTATCAACTGTCAACTATCAACTGTTTATTGCTTTGGTAATGACATTAATTGGTCCAGAACAATAGACACAAAGTTCATTGGCAATTTCCACAGCTTCCTGGGGAGTTTTATCCAAGTACATGGCAGTTAGAGCAAAATGTTCCCCAGCACCAATAGCGCTAAATTCACTAATTTTTTCCACTAGGTAGCTGTCGCTCACCCGAAAAATTTCGCCCTCTATCCCTAATAAGTAGTCATTCTTGCGACCAAATCCATCATCTTTCGACTTTGCCCAAGCATAAAACTCGACAATAAAGTCAAGCACCGCCTCTACAGTTGCAGCAGCAGGTCTGTGGTTTCTGGCAAAAATCTGCATGAAACTCAGTTCCATAATATACCCAACACTGCCAATAATCATATTATTGACCTCGAACAGCTTACCCTGCTCGCCCCCAGTCACGCGGGATGTTTCTTTGAGATATCCCGAAACCCGAATGCTATCCGATGCAAACACTAGTTTATCGGTGTATTTTCTGGCAGCAACAACGCTCATATTTGAGTCCTACAGTTTTTTTCTGATCTACATTAACGGTGACATCCTCCTACACCAAATCAGAGATTATGGTGTAGGCTTCCCAAGAATCACTTCTTAGGTTTCCTGGTTACTCTCTGACGAGATTTTGCCACTTGCCTGGACTGACTTTCATCAGTCCCCGGTAGCTCGACTGCACAGGCTGTTTCCCTTCCCGTCTGCCCAACGGTACCAATTAGTTTAATTCCTCGGTTTCTAATATTCTGAGCTGCTGCTACATCCCTATGCGTTGTGTATCCACAGTGAGGACAGTTATGGACTCTAACACTCAGGTTTTTTTTCACTTCACCACCACATTCAGGACATTCTTGAGAAGTTCCCCTAGCATCAACTACCTCAAAGAATTTTCCACGTTTCCAACACACATGCTTAACAATGGTTCTAAACTGACAAAATGCTGCATCAAGCATCTGTTTTCCAAACATCCCTTTAGCACTAGTGCGGTAATCTAGATCTTCCATGAAAATCATATCGCCTGCATCGCAAAGGGTATGTGCTTGTTTATAGTGAAAGTCCTTCCTTGTGTTGTCAATTTGATGGTGAATTCGGGCAACTTTAAGGCGTTGTTTTTCGTAGTTTTTCGACCTCCGTTGTTTTCTCTTCAGCCTGCGTTGCAGTAATTTCAACTTGCTTTGCAGTTGTTTGAAGAACTTGGGAGGTTTTACAAGAATACCTTCACTTGTTGTCAAGAATTTTTCCAACCCAACATCAACTCCAATGGGATAACCGTAGGGCGTTGGGTTGGGAACGTTGACATCACATTGCAGCGAAATAGATGCGTACCATTTATCGGCACCCCGAGAGATTCGCACTTGCTTGACTGCAAATCCTGTCGGGATAGGTCGATGTAAGTTGATGGGAATAGCCCCAATCTTGGGCAGTTTAATGTGCAAATTCGTCACCGGATTCTCCCTAAACTGAGGAAACAGCAACGACTTAAACCGCCCATACTTCTTCAATCTGGGGAAGCCGAACCCTTTCTGTTGAAAATATTGCCACCCTCTATGTAACTGCTTAATAGCTTGCTGAAGAACTTGAGAAGGAACCTCATTTAACTTGGGAAATTCTTTCTTGGCTTTTGGCAAGTTGTTAAGCTGCTGAATTTCCCCTGGAAACTTCAATTCTGGAGAAATGATATACTCTTTCTCCAGAGAGCATCTGTCAATCGGACACTTACGACTGTCACACCAATCTTTTATTTCTCGCAGCGCATAGTTATAGGCTCCACGACAAATTTCCATCCACTCAATGAGTATCTGTTCTTGAGTGAAGTCAGGATAGATTCGGTAGCGGTGTGTAAGTGTCAGCATCTCATTATTATAGATGATTTACTGGTAGGTAGTGCCAAATTAAATGTTAATTGACTTAATTTAACCGCCTTTCATCCCTCACTATAGCGCTACTCACTGGTATAGTTACAGATTAAATAGATGGATGCTTTATCGCCAGATTTTTAGATCAAATGTACTGTAATTACGCCAGGGCATACTGCTATAGATAACATTTAATAGGGAGTGGGGAGTGAGGAGTGAAGGTAGGGGGAAGAGTGGGAAGAGGGTTTTATCGCTTTCTTCCCCAGCCAATAGTCCCGAGCCAGTAGTCCCTGACTATCGCTCATTCCTGAAAACTATCTTCCCTATCAAAACATCATAGAAGCTGAGAACCCCTGGTTAGAAACCAGGGGAAGAAAGGGACTCAAGGGCTTTATCCCTATATCTTCATCATTTTCCACGCTGGTTTTCAATATACCTCTTAACTACCTCGGTACTAACTTGACCTATTGTTGCTACGAAATAGGTTGGAGTCCACAGCGCTGGTAGCCTTTTCAGTTCTGGAAATTCTTTTCTGAGGTGATGAGATGCCCTCCCTTTTACCCACCGTGCGATATCAGCAGGCGACTCATGTGTAGGCGCATTGATAAAGAAATGAACATGGTCTGGCTGAACCTCCAGGGCGATTAGTTTCCAGCCATGCTCTGTAACCAATTCAAAGATAATCTCTTGTAAGCGATGAGCTACTTCTTGGATTAGTACGGGTTTACGACGTTTAGGCACAAACACAAAATGGTAGTTGATAGATGACACGGAATTGTCGGTGCGCCGATACTCGTAATCCTCTTTTGAAAGTTTAGCCATTTGTGGGTATTTAGTTGACACTACTTATAGTAGCAACTATAATCAACAACAAGATGTGATGGCAAATTGTACAAAACAGTAGCAGTTAGAGCTAGATTTACGACAGAAGAACAAGTCTTTTGGCTTGACCAATGCCAAAACGTCAACAGTTTAATTAACTGTGGGATTTATTACGCTAAACAAACTCATTACAGCAAGCTTGAACAACTGGAAAATGGGTTTACTACTTACTGGCGTGGCGATGAGTTACGCTACGGTTGGAAGACATATAAATGTAGCACAACTTATCCGGAATTAGACAAAGCCCTCAAGGATAGCCCACATTACCAAGCGATGGCTGCGCAATCAGCACAGCTAGCCAGGGGAGATGTCAATCCCCGTTAAAATAGTCGAGGTTAGTAGAAGCGTTAACGATTATGCAAATACAGTTCCGCGAGTATAACCCTTTTGATGTGTGGATTTGGTTGGAGTTTAGTACTGTTCCTTCGTCAATGGAAAAGGAATATGTTGAAGAACTCTTTAACTCTTGGTTTTACCTGGGAAAACTGGGAGGGTTTAACGCAGAAAATCTTCAGGTGCAAGAGATGGGTGTTGAAATTGGTTATATGGAGTATGATGATTCACAAGAAGATAGCACTTTGATGGCACTGATGCACAATAAAGGTGATTTTGAGTATGAAGGGACTTGGGGACGCTGCTGGTTCGATTTGGGAACCTCTGATGCGATCGCACTTGATGTCTTGATTAATGCTATCAAACAGTTGTCTAAGGAATACCTTCAAATTGAAAGATTAGTCATCGGCGGTCAAAATCAAGATTGGTTAGTACCAACTAACAGACAATCGCTATTTTACGAATCTCAGGTATAGTAGTTGATAATTGATAATTGATAGTTGATAGTTGATAGTTGACAGTTGATAGTTATTTAAGGGAAATCAAACTGTTTATGAAGCAAGGGTACATTTTATTTTCCTTCCTACTCCCTATTCCCCATTCCCGTAAATAATGAGAATTTATGGTAATCGTCAGTTAAAAACTCTCCCCGGACAAACTATCCGTCCTACGCCTGCACGGGTGCGAGAAGCAATCTTTAATATTTGGCAAGGTGCGATCGCGTCTTGTCGTTGGTTGGATCTTTGTGCGGGTACGGGTTCCATGGGTGCAGAAGCACTCTGTCGAGGGGCATCTTTAGTCGTAGGGATTGACAAATGGAGCAAATCATGTTCGATTGTTCAACAAAACTGGGAAATGGTAGCACAACCTGGACAAGAATTTCAGGTATGGCGAGGAGATGTGGTGATGCGATTGAAAAGTCTTGCTGGAGAAAAGTTTGACCGGATTTATTTCGATCCGCCTTATGCTAGCGACTTGTATCAACCTGTCTTAGATGCGATCGCTGTGGGTGAGATTCTTGCTTCGGAAGGTGAAATTGCTGTCGAACACAATCCCCACTCTTGGCAGGCTATAACCATTCCTACTCTGGAAATATGTCGTCAAAAAGTCTACGGTAATACTGCTGTAACTTTCTATCGTAGAGCCTTGGAAAATCTGGATCTGGATTGATCGAGAATCTCCCTCTCTTGATGAACATGGTTATATAGCAACCGCCAGGGCGGTTAAGGCGTTCTCGATTCCTGAAACCATTGATTTTACCACTTTCTTCCCTAGTCCCTTGCCCCAAGCCCCTAGTCCCTTGCTATAATTGTCAACTGTCCACTAAGCTGTCATACTTTTAAATTGCTTGTTTTGAGGGCAGGGGGGCAGAGGAGAAGAGGAGCAGGGGAGAAGGTTTGAGCGATTTTTTCCTAATTGGAAAACATACAGTTTAAATGCGCAGCAGCTTATCAACTATCAACTATCAACTGCTATATCTCTTTAATGCCGCAATTAGCAAGTCAGCAACAGTACCACCAGATGCCGGATTTTGACCAGTAATCACCCGACTATCTTCCACAGCAAAAGAAGCCCAAGGTTGATCTGCTTTCTTGTAAACAGCACCTCTGGCAACTAATTCAGTTTCCGTCAAGAAAGGAACAAACATATCCAGTTGAGCCAGTTTTTCTTCCTCATTGGAAAAACCAGTTACTTCTTTATCTTTAACTAGGAGCGAACCATCTGACAATTTAATATTAAGTAAACCTACAGCACCATGACATACCGAAGAGACAAACCCACCATTTTCATAAATTTTCCGGCTAATAGACTGTAGTGCCTCATTCTCAGGAAAATCCCAAATTGTACCATGACCGCCAGCATAATAGATAGCCAGATAATCATCCGGATTAACCTCGCTTGGCTTTAGCGTAGCCCCAAGACAATTCATAAATTCTTTCTTCTGATACCATTCCCAATCAATGGCATCAGCCATCGCCAGACTGTGTGGATCGATCGGAGTATATCCGCCTTGAGGACTTACATAATTAACTTCATAGCCAGCATCTTCCACTTTCTTAACAAAGTGGACAGCCTCTCCCAGCCACAATCCAGTAGCCCGGTTCATATTTGGATATTTTTCAATACTGGTAACAACAACGAGTATTTTTTTTGACATGATAGCCTCCTAAAAAATCAGAATAAAATTATCAACTTTATTTGTCTCCGATCTTGCTAAAATATGCAGCAATGTTGGAGTTTCGTTTAACTCCGATGGTTGGATTTTAAGGCTGGATTTATGGATAGAGGAGCGAACAATTTATCTCAAAGAATAGGGTATTTATTGTCCGGTGTCAGGATTGTTTCATGTTCAAATTTCTACAAGACTATAAAGCAGACGGGATTTTCAGCTTCTAAATTATCCTCAAATAAAATTAGGGATTAATTACTACGAAAAAATATGATTCTCTCCTGCTTCTTTGCCCCCCATCGAGAAGCTCCCTAATTTCTTAAAGGAGAATGAAACAGCACTCGGTGTCAGGGGAGAGATAGTCGGAGATAGGGGTAGTCGGGGATAGTTTTGAGTTCTTAGTTTTCAGTTTTGAATATTACAGCGGTTTCCGCAGTAATGAGGTACACTTAATCGAGCCTCAACATTTAAGCAATTGGTTTGTTAAT
>DOIX01000049.1:14885-23466 GCA_003511885.1 Cyanobacteria bacterium UBA11153 | reverse complement strand
AAGAGCGGGAACCGCTGTAATTCAAAACTCATTAATTCAAAACTCATACCTCAAAACTCTCTTTCCCCTCTTTCCCCACTCCCCATTCCCCATACCCCATTCCCGATTATTTATCCGTACCCAGTTGATTACCACGCTTGTACTGCATGTAGGCAGCGAAAAATAACCCAGAGAGGGTGACGGCAATTAAGCCAAGTACGATTCCTGATAGCAGGGGTTCAACCACGGTAGTTCTCCTCAGACTAAGTTTTGTTTTACATCTTTCTCATCCTACTAGCTGGGATGACTAAACGCATAGACCAGAGAGATGACACTCCCAAAAGGATTGTGGCTTCTCGCACCATCACCGAATGGGGAGATGTAACGAAGCTTAGTTAAGCAAACAAATTTAAGGTATCTTTATTAATCGACATACTTCTAGACAACCTGTTACACTATTACTCGATTGAGTGACTCCATCTGTCTGTGTCTCATTGCCAATCTTAATTAGCGAAAAACACTTCGCAAATTCTCAACCTGTCAGGAGATCCCTTGGAGAATCAGCTTGCCCAAACTGAAATCCTAATTCGGCGGATTGCCATAATAGCAGTATTGCTAGTCCTGGTAATTGGCGCAATCGTCGTCGGCTTCCAGATTGTGCGGGTTTCCGATCCTTATTTTCAAAGTATCTTGTCCTTGAATGGGGATTCAGCACGAGGTCATGCTATTTTTCAGATTAACTGTGCTGGGTGTCATGGAATTGAAGCAGCGGGAAGGGTGGGGCCAAGTTTACAACATGTTTCTCAGCGAAAGTCGAAGATAGGTTTAATTCAGCAGGTAACCAGTGGTGAAACACCTCCAATGCCAAAATTCCAACCTCATCCCCAAGAAATGGCAGATTTGTTGAGTTACTTGGAACAATTATAGCTTCGCGCCTTGAGGATTGATAAGCTGCTACGCTTTTAAGAAAGTCTGTTTTGAGAGCAGGGGAGCAGGGGAGAGGGTTTGAGCAATTTTTTCCTAAATGGAAAATATCCAATTTAGATGCGCAGCAGCTTATCTAATTGATAGAACGTTGGTTTGAGAGATTAGATAATTGATAAATGAAAGTTCCCCCAGTAAGGAAGGAACTTCCATTAAAAAACACCATCTAATCATCAACGGGAAAAGATAGAAATAAATTCGTTAACTCCTCTGGGGTAACTCCCAAAACACTAGATAAATCCTTGACTTGAGAACCGCTGAGATTGACAGGAGTAACTCCTCTTTCCCAATTACTTACTGTTTTACCAGTAACTCCAACCAGTTTGGCAACTGCTGATTGGGATAGTCTTGCCCTTTCTCTGAGTCTTTTCAACTCTGATTCAAAATCTTGACCTAATGGCTGTTGCTTCATCTAAGTCATACTCAAGGACATCAATTCGTCTGCCATCTCGAAGTTAGCAGTAACATTTTGCACATCATCTAAGTCTTCGAGGGCATCCATCAATTTTAGAAGCGATCGCGCCAAATCTGGATCGGTAACTTCGACTGTATTGGCTGGAATCCAGCGCAATTCGGCATTCTGGACTTGAAATTTTTGCTCCTTTAAGGTTTGATTGAGGTGTTCGAGGTTACTTACCTCCGTAAAAACCAGAGCTACCTTCCCATCTTCATCTTCCATCAGATCGTAACTCTCTGCTCCTCCTTCTAAGGAGGCTTCCAATAGCTCCTCCTCAGTAATTGTACCCGTAACTGTGACAACGCCCTTTTGCTCAAACATCCAGCTTACGCAACCAGTTTCACCCAGATTACCTCCTTTCTTCGTAAAGGCAGCCCGCAAGTCAGCAGCGGTGCGATTGCGATTGTCACTGAGGGCTTCAATGATAATGGCAACCCCACCGGGGCCATAACCTTCATAGCGAATCTCTTCGAGATTGTCGCTATCACCTCCCAACTTACCCGCACCTTTGGCGATCGCGCGTTCAATATTATCATTGGGAATTCCTGCTGCCTTAGCATTCTCAATGGCTGTACGCAACCGGAAATTCCCTTCTGGGTTACTCACGCCGCTACGGGCTGCCACAATAATCTCCCGCGAGATTTTGGCAAAGGTTTTCCCCTTAACTGCATCCACTCTCGCTTTTTGGCGCTTGATATTTGCCCATTTACTATGTCCTGCCATAATTGCAAAACTGAAGCTCTCTAAATCCCGTTTCTTAGAGTAGCTTGGGAAACAGTAGAAGTTCAATATTGAAGGGCAAGGGGGTGGGGAAGCAGGGAAGGAGGGGTGCAAGGACCTGAGTTCGGAGTTCGGTGTTCGGTGTTCGGTGTTCGGTGTTCGGTGTATGCGCTTCGCGCAGGCTACGCCAACGGTGTTTTCCCTTGACTTTTTTCATGATAGTTACCACGCATTGGGATCGTAATATCGATTTCTTGCCTAATAGATTTGATTTTAGAATGCTGTAAAGCTTTGGTTTACTGGCTTTCAGCTTCGGCTCTTTCGTCGAACTCAGGTCAAGGAGAGGGGGGAGAAAAGCATTTCTTCCTTATCCTCCAACCTCTACTCCCCACCCGATCCTCTGCTAATTCACTCCCCACTCTCCATTCTCTCAAATGGGCAAAACCACCCGAACGGTTGTGCCCAGATTGGGTATACTCTCAATGGTTAATTCCCCACCCAGGAGTTGGGCAAGGCGTTTGCTAATAATTAGTCCCAATCCGGAACCAGTTTGTTCGTAGAGTTTATTCTCAAATTCCTGATTGGCTTCCAGTTGGGCAATCTGACTGGAAATCATGCCACATCCTTTGTCGGTAACAGATAAAGCGTAGAAGGGTTTTGCCGGATTTCCTCGATCGATAATAGTACTGGAAACATGTACTGGAGTACCTGGAGACGAGTATTTAAAGGCATTATCGATTAGTTCAGCCACAATTTTTTCCAGTTTAATTTTGGCAATCTGAATTGTGGAATCTTGCAAATCTATCTCTATATCTCCTCCTCTATCCAACCTTTTTGCCCAATCCCAAACAATCGTTTCGATAGCGGGAGCAGCCGATTTTACATGACTGTTGCGTAATGTTTTAATTCGCTCTGGATCCGTGGCAATCAGTTCAAGTTCGGCATAGAGTAAAAAGTTTTGAATTAGTTTATGGAGCCGTTCGGCAGAGGTACTTATTTTTCCTGCCATTTCTTTAATATCTTGCCGTTCCAGCGTATCCACTTCCTCTACAATGAATTGGGAAAAACCGAGAATATGAGTTAGTGGGGATCGCATGGCGTGGGGCATGGATTTGGTAATACTATTGCGCAGCCAATCCATTTTTTTTGCTTGTTGTCGCTCGATTGTGGCTTTTTTTTCAAATCGAGCGGAAATTGCTTTTAGTAATTCTTCTGCGGTAAAGGGCTTGGTGACGTAATCATCTGCTCCCAATTCCATTCCGTGCCGCCAGTCATTTTTATCTGCCCTTGCGCTCAGAAATACAAAAGGAATTGTAGCTGTGGATGGTTTTTTCCTTAATTCAGTTAAAACACCAAAACCGTCAAGTTTTGGCATCATCACATCACAAATAATCAGATCTGGTAAATGTTCTTGAGCCAAATCTACTCCGGCGCAGCCATTATCAGCAGCAACTACGGTAAAATTTTCAGCATCAAGCAAATCCATTAGATTTTCTCGTACTGCTTGTTCGTCTTCAATCACTAATATTTTTTTCATTGTTTTGTTGTTATTTGTTGGGTTTTGGCTGTTTTTTGTTTGTTTAGGAAGGGGGTAACTGATAATTACTTGTTTGGGTAGTTTTGATTAGTGCAGTTTTTTTCAATGGACGCAACTTAAAGACTTACCACTGATGAGTAATTCCTTAAATTCTTTGGCTGATAAAGGTGGGCTAAATATATAGCCTTGCATAATGTCACAATGATATTGGCAAACAAAATCAAGTTCCTCCTTAGTTTCTATACCTTCAGCAATAACTTTTAGGTTCAAATTATTTGCCATTTCAATAATGGCTTTGGTAATAGCAGCGTTGGGTGAATTTTCTGAGATATTCCGAATAAAACACTGGTCAATTTTCAAAACATCGAAGGGAAATTGCTGCAAATAGCTGAGGGAAGAATATCCAGTTCCAAAATCATCAATAGCAATTGTTAATCCCAAGGCTTTCAAAGCATTTAAGCGACGAATTGCTATTTCCGTATTTTCTACTAGAATATTTTCTGTTAGTTCTAACTCTAAATATTGAGGGTGCAGATTCGTAGCAGTCAAGATTTTGACTAACTTTTGGCGAAAGTCTATTTGAGTGAATTGACGACCTGATAGATTTACGGCTAGGCGTAAATAAGGAAAACCAATGTCGTGTAATTTTTTAATTTGTTGGCAAGCATTTTGTAATACCCATTCTCCAATTGGTACAATTAGTCCGGTTTCTTCAGCAATGGGAATAAACCTAGTGGGTCCAATGATGCCCCTTTCTGGATGATGCCAACGTAAGAGGGCTTCTGCTCCCATAACTTGTCCCGTAGCCAGATTGACTTTGGGTTGATAATATAGATGAAGTTCTTTCCGTTCTAAAGCATAGTGTAGACTGGTCTGTAATGCAACACGATCTGACGCCCCAATACTTAAGACAGCGGAGTAAAATTGATATTGATTTCCCCCTTGTTGCTGGGATTGAAATAATGCTTTATTAGCGCGATCCAGTAGCTGATCTATATTGGATCCATCGCGAGGATAAATAGCAACTCCAATACTGGCTGTGGTAAAGATTTCTTGATTTTTTAAGGTAAAGGCTTGGGAGAAACTATGAACAAGCTTTTCACAAACCGCGATCGCGTCTTTTTTATGTTCTATATTGTCTAGTATCAGGATAAATCGATCGGCATTGCAGCGAATAATACTGTAGAAATTCGTCACAGATGTAATTATCCTTTCGGCAACTGCTTTAAGCAATAAGTCACCAAAGGCATGTCCTAAGTTATCATTAATTTGGGAAAATCGATCCAACCCTATGCAGAGGATGGCGATGATTTTTTTATCTTTACTGTTAGTGGGTTTAATCTGTTTAAACTTTTCTCTTAATGACAGTCGATTTGGTAGTCCAGTCAGACTATCATGGTGCATCCAGTAGTTGAGTTGTTGTTTGGCTTGCTTGAGTTCGCTATGATATGATTCTTGGACAATTGCACGTTTTTTCAGACGAGTTGCGATCGCGCTGAGGAGTTCAGATCGAGTAAATGGTTTAGTGAGATAATCATCTGCACCCAATTCCATCCCCTGACGAAAGTCAGCTTTGGCGGCTTTAGCAGTTAAAAAAATAAAGGGAATTCCTGCTAATGCTGAGTCTTGACGTAGTTGGCTCAATACTCCATAACCGTCGCCTCCCGGCATCATCACATCACATAAAATTAGATCGGGGCGATTGGCTTTGGCTAAATCAATACCAGTGGCACCATTCTCTGCGCCAATTGGGAGTAAACCTTCAGCCTCTAGCAGTTCTAAAATATTTTCCCTAACCTGATCTTCATCTTCAATTACTAGGATTTTCTTCGTCATGTTCATCTGTAGATAGTGAGTTGTACATTGGCAGCGTAACAGTAAATGTAGTGCCTACCCCGACTTCGCTTTCTACACTAATTTGACCTTGGTGGATATCGACGCATTTTTTGACTATGGTGAGTCCTAAACCTGTTCCAGGAATTGTCCCCACGTTAGTGGCACGGTGGAAGGTTTCAAACAACCTTTCCCGATCTGGAAGTGGAATACCAATTCCGCGATCGCTAATTTGAAAGATTGCGTTCTCATTATCATAGCTCAAGTTCAAATTAATAGTGCTTTCCTCTGGGGAATATTTAATCGCATTGCTTAACAAGTTATTCAAAATTTCCCGCAACAGTTGTTTATCCATTTGCGGCTGGCGAAGGAAGGGAATGTTGACTTTTGACTTTTCCTCACTCCTTGTGGAAAACACTATCTGATGTTGGTTGCGATTTTGGAGCTGTATATCCTCCACTAAAGTACGACAGAAATTTTTTAAGTCCAGTGCTTCTGGGCTTAACTTCAGTTTTCCCGCTTCTGCCTTCCCGATCGCCAAGACATCATTTAATAATTTTGTCATGTAGATTACCGATCCTTTGATCCGATGGAGGTGGGTGATTTTTCTCTCTACAGACCATTGTTCTCCATAATATTCCAGTAGCTCGGCTGAGGATTGAATGGTAGTGAGGGGGGTACGAAACTCGTGGGATGTGGTGGTAATAAAGCGAGATTTCAACTCGCTGAGTTCTTTTTCTTTGGCTAGAGCATTGAGAATATTTGCTTGCGCTTGTTTCCGTTCTGTGATATCCTCAGCAATCCCGGCAATTCTCGTGACTGCACCTGCCTCATTCAAGACACGAAAAGCACGTACCCATACCCAACGTTCCTCCCCATCAGGACGAATAATTCGATATTCGGCTTGCCAATTTGGTTCCCCTGGGAATTTTTGGGCTACAGCAGCAGCCATGCGATCGCAATCTTCTGGGTGTATTGATTCGATCCAGGTTTGAGGATCTTCGTATAGACTCTCTCGGCAACGCCCCCATACTTCTTCGTAGGCGGGACTAATATAGAGGATTTGGTTTAAATCGGGGGTGCTTAAAAAGAAAACCTCGCGGATATTTTCGGTAAGCTGGCGAAATTGTTCTTCACTGGTGCGGAGTTTATCTTCTACTCTCTGGCGTTCAATAATTTCTGCTTGGAGGGTTTGGTTAATTTTTCTTAATGCGGCTGTACGTTGTTCTACTCGTGTCTCTAAAACTTCGTTGACTTGTTCGAGGGTGAGTAGTGCTTGAACGCGATCCGTAACATCTTGTACAATTGCGGCTACTTCTTCTGCTCCACTTTCAACAATGCGAATTTCCAGGTTACGGACTTTGCCATTTAACCACAATTGATATTCGACAATTTCAATTTGCTGCGTTTCCATAGCAAGTTCTACCTTTTCCCAAATCATCCCTGCTATTTCAGTTGGTAAAACTTGATGTAAATGTTTGCCAATAATCTCGCTAGTGAGGAGGGGGAGAGTATCGGTTTTGCCTGCTTTCCAGTCTAAACAAATGCCATCTCGCGTTACCTGAAGTATGGCATCGGGTACGATCTTTAAAAGGGCACTATTTCTCGCTTCAGCTCCTTGTAATGATTCCAGTAAATTGTGCCGCTTTTCAATTTCTATTTGATATTTCTCCTCCAGTTGGGTGTGGTAAAGAGTCATCGCCCAATAATCTGCGATCCCTTGTACGAAGGTAATCTCTTGGGGTTGCCATTCCCTTTCATTTCCTCTCACTACCAAACTAATCGAACCATAACAAGATTGGCGGTATAACAAGGGTACGCTCAAAATCGTCCCTAAACTGCGATCGCTAGCCCAATCCTGAAGTGTGGGGCTAAATTCTCGATTTGAGTTAGGTATCATTAATTGCTGCCCTTGAGCGTGCCATTCTCGATTATCTTTGTAGAAGTCCCCCAATACCCCAGCTACATGCCCTCCTGTCGCTCCATCTGAAGACGCGATCGTTAAGTGATGGTTTGATGCTTGAAAAATTATACAGTCACTCACTTGCAGAACGTCCAGTAAATGATTAGAAGTATTTTCTAGGCATTCATTTAGTGCCATCACCCCCCGCGTAAACTGCATAACTTGGTTAAGTATTTTAGCTTGTATTGCTAATAAATTAATTTCAGTAAGTCCGGGCATATCGGTTATCTTGATAGGTAGAAGATCCTGTGACACAATCATAACTAATTATTTGTCGCATTCTCCTTGTTAATTTTTGACGATAAACAAGAAATAACCAAGAAAAATTCTATTTTTTTGTCATATTAATTGCGATAGCAATCAGAAGTTCATCTAAAGTAAATGGCTTAGTCAAATAAGCATTTGCTCCCAATTTCATACCCTGAAGCAAATCTATTTTGGCAGTTTTTGCTGAAAGAAACATAAAAGGAATTGTTGCCGTTTGAGATTGCGATCGCAAGGCAGTTAGAACACCATAGCCATCTAAAACTGGCATCAGAATATCGCACAAAATTAGATCGGGAAGTTTTTCTTGTGCCAAATGCAATCCGATCGAACCATTTTCCGCAGCGATGGCATCAAATCCCTCATTTTCCAAAATTTCTAAGATGTTCTCTCTTATATTTTTTTCATCTTCAATTACCAATATTTGAGACATTTTTACCCCCGAATTAATAAAAACTAAACTGGATAAAATGCAATTAATAACCAGAGTTAAATCTCAAAGATTAGATGCTATATTTTTATCCACTTTCATAAATTGTGACACAGCTATAGAGATTATTCCTCGTGGAAATTACGGGTTTCGATCGGGAATGGGGGAAAAGGGTATCGGGAACAAGAAAACTCTTGTACCTAAGTACTAGTATAAAAAAATACATAAAATAGGTTGATAAATCCGAAAAAACCGATCGCCAAGTGGTAGCAGTTGACAGTGGACAGTTATAGCAAGGGACTAGCCCCTAGCCCTTTGCCTCTAGTCCCTCGCTATAAACCGTTTACTCAGCAAGGCTTCTCGGCTCTCTTCATGACGTTAAGCTGCTACGCATTTATAGCAGTGGACAGTTGA
>DOIX01000049.1:7615-14571 GCA_003511885.1 Cyanobacteria bacterium UBA11153 | reverse complement strand
CCGATGTGGCGGTTGCTATAATTTGTATATCCCCACACCCCTTTCGATAAATTTACTATCCAATTTAGATGCGCCGCAGCTTATTGATGTCAATCCCGATGTGGCGGTTGCTACAGGTAAAAAAAGAAAGACACCATTAGTTGGTGTCTTTCTTTTTTTGAGCAAATTTCAATCTAATTGGCGAAATAAATCTTAACAAATCCACAGATATGGGAACCTGCTAGTCAAGTGCCAACTTTCGATGAGAAAAGGATTTAAGCCTCAGCCAGAATCGGTGTCGATTCAGTTGGGGCAGGATAAACGCTTACTTTCTTGCGATTTTTACCCTTTCTTTCAAAAGTAACAATGCCATCAATCAGGGCAAACAGCGTATAGTCTTTGCCCAAACCGACATTGTTACCAGGGTGAAACTTAGTGCCACGCTGACGCACAAGGATATTGCCAGATTTGACAACTTCACCACCAAAGCGTTTCACACCAAGGCGTTGAGCATTTGAGTCGCGACCATTACGGGTACTACCTGTACCTTTCTTATGAGCCATAGTTTTCTTCTAATCTCCTTGGTTAATTCCTAATCTTATTCTGAAGCAGTTTCCGGATCTGGTGCTGATACTTCAGATTCAGGAGTGGGTGTACCTTCTGACTTTGTAGGAGCAGCAACTATTACTGAACCATTCATACTAATCGAATCAATCATCAAACGGGTAATTTCCTGCCGATGTCCCCGCTTCTTCCGAGTTTTCTTCTTCGGTTTCATCTTGTAGACTAGGACTTTGCGATCGCGAAAATGTCGCACCACTGTCCCTTCAACGGTTGCCCCTGATACCAAAGGCTGACCAATTGTCACCTCGCCATCGTGCTGAAGCAGCAATACATTGTCAATCGTGACTTGTGCTTCAGGTTCGACATGAAGGAGTTCGATGTCGTAAAATCGACCTGGTTCAACGCGCAGTTGTTTGCCGCCAGTTTCAATAATTGCGTAACTCATGGGTTGTCCTTATAGATAGCCGTACAGGTAGCTAGCTCATATTACTTGAGCTGCTTTTGGTATATGTGAACCTGATCCGAGCTGGAATATACACGCAATTTTCCATTATCTGCGATCGCGTGGGTGTGTGTCAAGGTATAGTGGGCTTTTTGTGAGAGGAGCAATAGATAAGCTGCGGCGCATCTAAATTGGATAGTAAATTTATCGAAAGGGGTGTGGGGATATACAAATTAAATGCGTAGCAGCTTAGTTGACTTAAGTATCTAGGATCTAAAATACCCTGCTTCTACATCATTTTTAAATTGTTGCAGTCTTTCCTCTAGTTCAATGGTAACTCTTTCTATTTTAAGATCGCTACTTAGTTTAGGTTGTGTAGTTTTGGCAATACGCAGCATTTCTAAAGCAGCCGATTTTTGCCTTAACCAATCTCGAAATAATCTAGCTGGCTTGAAAATATCCAAGTTTTGAGGAACACTTTGCTTTGCCCAGCCACCGGATGTTCCCTTGGGCTGATGTAAGCGTTTCATTGTGACTGGTTGGTATTCAAGCCCCACAGACAAACACCAGTCTTGCCATTTAAAAGATAGGATAGAAGGATGAGTAACAATCGGAATCCAAGGCACGCGAAGTGCATCAGCAACTATAACACCGTGCATAGCTTCGCTAAGTAATATTTCCGTATTATTAATAGCCGATAAAACTTCTTCTGTTGACGAGCTTGGATCCACATATCCAAATCCTAATTGGTGACATACCGACTTCCAACCTTCACCAGCAAAATTATAGTGAGGCATATAAGAAAATTTATATATCTTATGCTTGTTTATAGGAATTAGCCGTCTTACAAGTATTGCTCCATCAGTTACCGCTAATTGAGCTTCCACACCCATTACTTCTGCTGACAAAGGACCGCGAAGGCAGTAAATTTTGTAGGAAGAATCTATCTCTGGCATTCCTTTTTCATAACCAGCCCCTGTACTAAATATTACTCTCTTCCTAGCTCTTGATGTACGTCTAGGTAAAGAATCATTGATCAAAGTACCCAAGCCTACAAATGCGGTACTCTCATCATCATCAAGAATACCTGGAATGAGTTTGTCCCAAAGCCAAAGATTGAGGTTATCACCAAAATTTTGTCTTCCTACTGGATACTTGCAATAATAAAGTTTCATGACCTGCTTTTCCGTACACGATTATGCCATAATCTTATTTTTTTAATTTGTACTTTGTTTAGGACGCATAGACTCTTGGACATAACTGAGAATTTTCTCAGTTCGATTTTCCCAAGAAAACTGACGGGCAAATTTTATACTTTCTCCATATCCTTCTATTTTCCTAGGGTAAGTGTTGAGAGTATACTCAATAGACTGAGCTAACTCAGTAGGATTGTCGGGCGGACACCAAGCGGCAACTATTGGGGATGACTTAAATCGCATCAATGGTCCAATCTCGGTGGCTACCATGGGCGTGCCAGAAGCCATATACTGAAAAAACTTAACGGGATTTGTGAAATCTGCTGCATTTCCCGAACAGTGTGGATGGACTAACACATCAGCCGCTTGCAATAGGCTGATTAATCTATCTTTAGGCAGTATCCAACCTAAAAACGTAACATTATGGATATTGTTAGTCCTGATAATTTCCTGATACTCCTGTAGTTGGGATTCTGTACCACCTGTTAAAGCAAACTGAATTTCTGGCAATTCTTTAGCTGCATCAATTAAAATATGAATGCCTTTAAAACCATGTAAAGATCCGGAATAAATAACGAGCTGTTTCTGTCCATCTGTCAGAAGTTCTTTACGCCATGCCTCTGCTTCTTGAGGCTGTCTCATTAAAAACAATTGCTCGAAACCATTATCTAGCCATACTACTTTTTCTGGGGGCATTCCGTATTGGATCAGGCTTTGTCTGATAATTTCTGACTGGGTTACAGCAATTTGAAAGAAAGGACTGCTGACAATTTCTGGTTCAAATGGTTTTTCCTGATAGTAGTGTCGCTCATAAATCACGGGAACTTTATGTTTAATTACTGTTTTAACAAAGTTCCAATCTCGTGTATGTACTATTTTTGTATGATGGAGAATATGAAAAGGAAAATAATATTTTGATAAAATCGTATTGAAATTGCTCAACTTGCCACTTATTTTACCTTTGAATCTATCGATAGGCCATGGTTTAGGTAATGGAGCAACTTTCAGCTTTTCTTGAGAGTTATAAAATTTCTGAAACTTGGAATCTGGTTGTCTGGGAGTAAATGGCGATAACAACTTAACTGGATTCCAAGCTGTGTTATCTGGATCGGGATAAACTAAAACGGAGGAATATCCTAAGTTGGCTGCGGCATTGGCACAGATTACGTCATGAATCTCGTGGGCGTTTCCCGGTTTCAATGAAATATTTCTGCTAAATAAAATATAGTGTTTGTCCATTAGTCATTAACCCCTATATTTCAACCCTGATGGGATTCCTTTTGATTACCTAACCATTTTGGCACTGTTTTCAAACAATTCTATAGTATTAAGAATGGTAATTGCTGAACTGTACGATTCTTCTAATAATTCAGTTTGTTCTTCAGGTGAATCTACTAACTCATCAGCTAGTAATCGAATGGAACCAATCATTGAGTTGAGTTTGGTGCGAACTTCATGAGAAGCCTTAATTAAAGTTTCATCCCGAGTGGGGATACCTTCAGGTTGTTGGGCAAATTGCATACGGTAGAGACGGGCATAATAACCACCTTTTCTTAATAGTTCTTCATGTTTCCCGACTTCCACAACGCAACCTCCATCGAGGACAGCAATTTGATGGGCTTTTTGGACTGTGGAAAGGCGGTGAGCAATGACAATAGTGGTTCTTTCTCGACTTAATTCTTCAATCGCTTCTTGGACTAAACGTTCCGAAACGGTATCCAAAGCACTGGTAGCTTCATCTAAAATGAGGATATCAGGATCTTGGACGAGAGCGCGCGCGATCGCAAGACGTTGCCGCTGTCCCCCAGACAACAAAACACCGCGATCGCCTATCATGGTATCGAATCCCTCTGGCAATCGCTCAATAAATT
Organism: Cyanobacteria bacterium UBA11153; assembly: GCA_003511885.1. Taxonomy (GTDB): domain Bacteria; phylum Cyanobacteriota; class Cyanobacteriia; order Cyanobacteriales; family Coleofasciculaceae; genus Limnofasciculus. The sequence goes on along the minus strand of DOIX01000049.1, from coordinate 10,519 downwards.
CCAGGGCATTCGCTCGTTTCGCGGCTTCGACAATTTCTTCATGAGTCGCTTCTGGTCTAGCATAAGCTAAATTGTAAGAAACAGAATTATTAAATAGAAACGTATCCTGACTGACAATTCCCATTTCCTTGCGGAGGCTTTTAATATTGAATTCTCTGATATCCCTTCCATCTATGGTAATCGAGCCACTATTAACATCATAAAACCTTGGTAAAAGATCTGCTAATGTTGATTTTCCTGCACCTGATGCTCCCACTAAGGCTAGAGTTGTACCTTTTGGCACATATAGATCGATATTATCGAGTACTAATTTATGAGACTGATTGGGATAGGCAAAAGATATGCGATTAAAATGAATTCCTTGTTGTAAATGTTGATAAGTAATAGAACCATTCTTCATAAAAGGCTTATTATCCCGACGCAAGAAGTCCTTAGCAATATCTGCACTGGCAGCATTATTAGCCAAAGAAGTCCGCGCTCTGTTTAACTGAGAAATTAGCGGTAATAGCCGTTGGAGCAAGATTAAAAAACTCAATAGTACTGCCGAGAGAGCCTCAATCTTTTCATTAAAAAACATTCTACCGAGAAAAACAATCGCCATTAACCCCACCATACCAGTCACTTCCCCTACTGGCCCAATTGCCGCTGAATTAGCCTGAGATTGGAAATCAGCAAATTCGCGATCGCGAATTAAACCCTCAATTCGTTTATATTCTCGATCCTCGTTCCCAGTCGCCTTAACTAATCTAATTCCCTGTAGCATTTCTAATATACCTACAGAATAAAGTTTCGATAGTTGGGATACTCGTTTTCCAAAATCTTTGGCTCGGACAATCCAGTATTGGTTTACTACGGCAACTAGGGCTAATAAAACTGTCGAAGCTAGTGTTAATTCCCAGGAAAGAGCGATTAACATAATTAGAAATACGAAGGCATTGATTACGGTAATTACCATGCCCAAGACTGTATTAATTTCTCCAGCCGCACGACCAATTTCCCCACCAATACGGTTAATAAGATCCCCTACTTTCATCTGGGTGTAAAAATCATAATCTACATCTAGCAGCACCCGCAATCCTTCTTCACGTAAATCTGCTGTAATCCTCCGTTTTAAACCACTTCCTACTAAAGTACTGATATAGTTGGAAACATTTTTTAAGACAATTAAACCAATAATTGCTCCTGCCATTGCTGCCAGACGATAATTTCCCTCTAGGCTGTTAAAGGGAGACATAATCGCCTTCATAATCGGCGGTCCACCTTGTAAATCGAACTCTATCCCCAAAATATTTAAGATGATGGGTGCAATTAAAGCCGTACCAACACCATTAAATACACCACCCCAAAGTCCCAGGATGATTGTGAGCAATCCCCAGCCTGGGTATCGAGCAGCCAATTTGAATAATAACTTTGAAGACATAATATGCTAATTCTTTATGGATTAAATCGATAAATTTAGATTAGATAATAATTACTTCTCGATCTTTTTGATATTTTTCGATTTTTCTTTTTCCTAAAGTTTCCATATCCTTAATATTTTTTATATTTAGTTCGATTTTCATAAATCTGATATTACCTTGGATAATATTCCCGACATGGTACTGATACTATAACGATCGATACACCTTTCTCTGGCTTTCATACCCCTTGTGGTTGCTGCGGCGAAATTATCGAATATTCCCTTAATTGTTTCAGCAATTTGTTCTGGACAACTTGGAGCTACTAGATAGCCCGTATCTGCCAAAATTTCAGGAATATCACCAACGCGAGTCGATATAATCGGTTTGGCCATCGCCATTCCATCTGTCAGTTTAATTGGAAACTGAGCCTGAGCTGTAATCTTATCTCTTTGAGGAACAACCACGATATGAGCTGCTGAGACAATTTCCGGCATTTTATCTATCGGAGTTGAGGGCAATTTCACAATCCAGCGTTTGCCGATATCCATTAATTTTTCGATATAACCATCACCAATTTCTCTACCCCCTACCAAAACTAGCCTCAAATCTGGTTGATTTAATCGATCCAGAGCGAATAAAACATCCTCAATCCCTTTATGAGGGCGTGCTGTCCCCGGAAACATCAAGACTCTATATTCTGACAAACCATATTTAGCGCGGCTAGCTTCAGGATTGAAGCATGAGGGGTCAAAAAGATCCGTATCTTTGCCATTTGGTAGATAAGTTCCACCAAAAAGATGTTTGAGAAATTGAGTATCTACTGTAACTGCGTTAGCCCTATTAATTAATTTCTCCATCCACTGTAAATAAAGCCAATGATCTGGAGATCTTAATTGACCATCAGATTTAAGTAAATCTTTCACTAAATTGTTAATTGTCGGACGATATCTCCATTTACCTTCACCAAACCAACTTAACTCCCAATCGTCAATATCTAAAATTATGGGCTTATGACTGCGTAAATTCTCAAATAAAGCAATACCAAAACTGGTTGGTCTTGGTTTGATAGCATAGATAATTTCTCCATCAATTTCTTTAAGCAGATTTTTTGCTGAATTGAGGAATTCAGGATAGTTACCGCCTGCTACCCACCAGACTGGTAAATTCTCTGGTGGGAGAGGATAAAGACTTTGACCAAAGAGAAAACCGCAGACTTTAACATCGTAGTTAAGCTGTTGCAGTACCTGTCCGAGGAGGTAGGCTCTAGTACCGCCACCTCCAGACAAGTCTGGAGCCAGGATGGAAATTTTCTGGATCACTAGTTTATCAGCAATAATAACAACAGAACGATTGCATTGCTTCCACTATATCAAACAGAACTCGGGCAATCTCCAGCAAGGTAACAATCGGCTTTTGGAGTTAGAGTGGAACAGCCTACCTCAGATCGACTCATCGTTTTGACAGGATTAACCGCCTATTGTGGAAGTTATAGCAGTGGACAGTT
>DOIX01000049.1:2595-7311 GCA_003511885.1 Cyanobacteria bacterium UBA11153 | reverse complement strand
CGATGTGGCGGTTGCTATATCATTTCTTTACAAACTAGTTGAAAAGAGGGAGACTCGCGATGGACGTTTACCGATTACCAGCACTGTTTGACAACTATGTATTTTTACTCCACGACTCCCAGGATAACATTGCGGCTGTAGTCGATCCAGCGGAGGCTCAACCCCTGCTGCGGCGTTTGAGAGAATTGGGCACCCAATTGGTGGCGATTTTTAACACTCACCATCATAGCGATCATATCGGCGGCAATCGAGAGTTAATCGGGCATTTTCCCAATCTTCGTGTCTATGGAGGTGCTAAGGATCGTGGTAGAATTCCCGGACAAGAGGTTTTTTTACAAGAAGGAGACAAGGTTAAGTTTTGCGATCGCACGGCTGAGGTTTTCTTTGTTCCCGGACATACGCTGGCACATATTGCCTATTATTTTCCTCCAATTCAGGACGGGGAACCGGGTGAATTATTCTGTGGCGATACTTTATTTGCAGGGGGTTGCGGCAGACTTTTTGAGGGTACACCCGCACAAATGGTCAATTCTTTGAGCAAGTTACGGGATCTACCAGATTCTACGCGAGTATGGTGCGCCCACGAATACACTCTCAAAAATTTGCAATTTGCTCTCACTGTCGATAGTGATAACCCAGACTTACAAGCTAGATACAAGGAAACTGAAGCCGCTCGTCGTCGGGGAGAGGCAACTGTGCCATCATTGTTAGGGGTAGAAAAGCTGACTAATCCTTTTCTGCGTTGGGATCGACTAGTACTACAGGCAAAGGTTAAGGCAAAAGATCCCATCGAGACATTCGCACGGCTGCGGGGCATGAAGGATCAATTTTAGGGGCTAGGGGCTAGGGGCTAGGGAGTGGGGAGTGGGGAATAGGGGGAGAAACAAATTTCTTCGTTGTCTTCGTTGTCTCCTTTGTCCCCACTAGGGCATCCGCTGTGCCATTCCATTTGGTACAGTTGCGATCGCTCAACATATTTTCATACAATGAAATGCTTGGCGATCGCGATCTCACTCCTTAAGCAATCCTTACCCAACAGAAGATTATGTCAAAACGCATCCAATTAGTTTTAAGTCAAGAAGTCAAGAAGCTCGGCAAAGTCGGCGATTTAGTAGAAGTAGCTCCTGGTTACGCTCGTAATTATCTCATTCCCCAGGGATTAGGAGTAGCAGCTACTCCAGGTATCCTCAAGCAAGTGGAAAGACGCAAAGAAAAAGAGCGACTCCGGTTAATCGAAATTAAACGAGAAGCTGAAGCGCGGAAGACAGCGCTGGAAACTATTCATCGCTTTACGATTAGCAAGCAAGTTGGTGAAAACGAGTCTATTTTTGGTACGGTTACTGCTGCTGAAGTAGCGGAAGCAATTCTGGCAGCAACCAATCAAGATGTGGATCGTCGTGGTATCACTCTCCCTGATATTAGCAAGCTTGGTTTCTACAAGGCAGAAATTAAACTTCATCCAGAAGTGACAGCTATTGTGGAAATTCACGTTACTCCTAATTAGGGGAGTGGGCAGTGGGGAGTAGGGAGTAGAGTTTTGAGTTTTGAGTTTTGAGTTTTAAGTTCTCAATTTTAACTCTTCCCCTCTTCCCCTAGCCCCCAGCCCCTAGCCCCAATCCCTCGGAATCGATTCACCAAAATTAATAGAGTATTGGCTATGAATCGAGATTTTAATTTTGCACCATTGAACGATAGCCTACCTCCGCAAAATATTGAAGCTGAGGAGGCTATTTTGGGTGGGATTTTACTAGATCCTGAAGCGATGAGTCGGATCGCAGATCTCTTGATTCCTGAAGCATTTTATGTTAATGCTCATCAAGAAATCTATAAGGCAGCTCTCTTACTCCACAACCAAGGGAAGCCAACAGATTTGATGAGTGTGATGACTTGGCTAAACGATAATAATTTATTGGAAAAAGTTGGCGATCAAAGTAAGTTAGCTCAATTAGTTGATACAGTGGTATCAACTGTGAATATCGATCGATACGCTCTATTAGTAATAGACAAATATCAGCGCCGTAAACTGATTCAAGCAGGTCATGAAATTGTCCGTCTTGGTTATGAAACATCCCTAGAGTTAGAAACAGTATTCGATCGCGCTGAACAAAATATTTTTGGTCTATCTCAGACTAGTGCCCAGTCAGGATTAGTTCCAATTTCTGATACTCTGATCGAAACTTTTCAGGATATAGAAAATCGTAATGATGGTACTACATTGCCTGGTATTCCTTCAAATTTCTACGATCTAGATGCTTCAACTGGCGGTTTTCAGCGTTCCGATCTAATTATCATTGCTGGAAGGCCATCAATGGGGAAATGCCTCTGTCCAGAGGCAGAAATCCTCCTCTCAGATGGGGAAATAACAACTATTGAGGAAATTTATCGTCACCGGATAGCTGAATTACTTACCCTAGGAGATGATTGGCAGTTTCACCTGACTCAACCATCTGGATTTGTGGATGATGGTATCAAACCAGTATTCCGCGTTACTACCCGATTAGGAAAGTTTATCGACACTACAATTACACACCCTTTTCTAACTATCCAAGGATGGCGACAGCTTGGGGATATTAAACCGGGCAATAGGATTGCTGTACCTCGTAAACTGGAAATTTTTGGTACTGAAACTTTACCAGAAAGTCAAGTAAAGTTATTGGGATATCTGATTGGGGATGGTTGCTTAACAAGATCTTCTCCACAATTTATAAATAACAATCCCTTACTACAAGCCGAATTTGCTGAAGCTGTAGGGAGCTTTCCAGGACTCAAAATTAGGTGGGAAACATCACAGGATACTCGCACTCCGACACTTTATGTCACTCGAGATATAGACTTCATTAGGACTAACCGACAGATTTTTGCACAACGTCTACGGGTAGCTATAAAGTCTCAGTCTATATCAGGAATACAGCTAGCTAAAACACTAGCCGTCAGTTCGTCTTTGGTTGATTATTGGAGGAAAGGATACAGTGTTCCAAATCAAGAAACTTTTGACAGATTGTGTAATTGTCTGCAATTGAAACCAAAGGAACTTGTTCCTTATGAATTAGCTGCTATCAGTAAAAATAGCAAAAATTCACTGACATTATGGCTGGACAAATTAGGTCTTTGGGGGAAGGATGCTCGTCATAAAATAATTCCGTCAATTGTTTTCAAGCTAACGCGATCGCAAATATCTTTATTCCTGAATCGTCTATTTGCTACAGATGGATGGGCTACAGTGCTTAAAACTGGCCAATCCCAAATAGGATATGGAACTGTTAGTGAAAAACTGGCTCGCCAAATTCAGCATTTATTATTACGATTTGGTATCATTGCTACCCTGAAACAGCGGTTTGTTAAATACCAGAATACTCGCCGACAAGCTTGGCAACTTGATATTACAGATGCCCAGTCGCTCAAAATTTTTATCTCTGAGATTGGTATTTTTGGTAAGGAAGAAGCAATATTTAGAGTGAAAGAATCTCTAGCTAACAAGAAATACAAAACTAACCGAGATCTGATCCCCGTTGAAATTTGGGAGGAACTAGCTAGGTTAAAAGGAAATGAACCTTGGCATAATTTAGCGCGTAGAGCTGGAATTAAGGGTTGTTCAAATATTCATGTCGGCAAACGAGCATTACCAAGAGAGCGACTTTTTCAATTGGCGACTGCTTTAGATAATCTACCACTTCAGCAGTTAGCGACAAGTGAAGTTTACTGGGATGAAATTGTCTCAATTGAAGCTGTTGGAGACAAGCAAGTGTACGACTTGACAATTCCAGAAACTCACAACTTTGTTGCTAATGATATTTGCGTTCACAATACCAGCTTTGCCATGGGAATTGCTCGTAATATTGCCGAAGAATTACCCGTAGCAATTTTTAGCTTGGAAATGTCGAAAGAACAACTGGTACAGCGGATGCTGGCTAGCGAGGCAAACATTGAAAGTAATTATCTGCGAAGTGGTAGGATTACTCAAAATCAGTGGGAACCTTTGAGTCGAGCCTTGGGCACTTTATCGGAGTTACCGATTTTTATTGATGATAGCCCGAATCAGACCGTGATGCAAATGCGATCGCATTTACGCCGACTTCAGGCACAACAAGGTGGAAGGTTGGGATTAGTCTTGATCGATTATTTGCAATTAATGGAAGGTAGTGGTAGTGATAATCGGGTACAAGAGATATCTCGAATTACGCGAAGTCTCAAAGGATTAGCACGGGAATTGAATGTCCCGGTGATTGCTTTGTCTCAGCTTAGTCGCAGTGTGGAAAGTCGCAATAATAAGCGCCCGATGATGTCTGATTTAAGAGAAAGTGGCTCGATTGAACAAGATGCTGATTTAATTATCATGCTTTATCGAGATGAATACTATTCACCCAATACCCCAGATAGAGGTATTGCAGAAGTGATTATTGTTAAACACCGCAATGGACCCACTGGTACTATTAAATTCTTATTTAAACCTGAGATTACTAAGTTCCTCAATATGGCAAATAGCAAACCATTGACGGGTGGTAATCTTTGAAATATAGCAACCGCCACATCGGAATTAGCAGAAATAACGTCATGAATACGGGCTTTTTCCCTTGCTATGTAAAGGGTTTGACTCCTCTTAAATAGGGCTTGCTGTATAAGTCATTAACTTTGACAACAATTATAGCAACCGCCAGGGCGGTTAAGGCGTTCTCGATTCCTGAAACCATTGATTTTACGACTTTCTTCCCTAGTCCC
>DOIX01000049.1:0-2412 GCA_003511885.1 Cyanobacteria bacterium UBA11153 | reverse complement strand
TTCTCGATTCCTGAAACCATTGATTTTACGACTTTCTTCCCTAGTCCCTAGCCCCTAGCCCCTAGTCCCTTGATATAGCTTCGAGTGCTGTCTTCAGTTGGGAAAAGTACCAGGAATAAGCGGCAATTCCCCAGACGCTAAACCATTGGCGGTAATCGCTGCGCTCGATATATCCGCCTCGGTTATAGCCTCCACCGCCGCATTCTAGAGTGGAAGGATTTGAGAAATTGGTTTGGCAGGAGCAGACAGGGGAGAATCTCCTCCTGTACCAACTTCAAATTGAGTCATCATATCGGTATCTTCGTGAACGATATTATGGCAGTGCATCATGTATTTACCAATGTTAGGCCCAAATTTGGTAATAACTCGCACTGTCTCATTTTCACCAACTAAGAAGACATCTTTCCATCCTCTTTCATAAGGAAGTGGGTTTCTCCCGTTGCGACTGAGAAGTTGTAAATCTACCAGATGAATATGTACCGGATGTATCCAGCCTCCTCCCGGATTAACGAGATTCCAAATTTCTACATCGCCGAAACCGGGATTAGCATCAATGCGATTTTTGTCCCAACCTAAATTATTAATCTTCCACACTCCATTATTGCGATCGAATCGAAATGTCCGAGTGCGCAGTGCCGAAGATATTGGAATTGGTTGAACAAAGCGTAATGTATCGGGAATTAAACTATCATCACTCTCTTGTCGTACCACATCAAAACACATAATTTGATTGGTACGATTATCTCGATCTATATTATTGGAAGAGATGGGATTTTGCAGGATAACGCGAGTGCCAATTGGGTATTGGGAAAAGTCGATAATAAAGCCATAACGTTCCGCGATCCCGATGCGGAGAGTTCGGGTTTTGACAGGGGCACTAATTAATCCGGCATCAGTGCCAATTACAATCAGTTCCCCTTTATTTAGTTGTAAGTTCAGTAATCGCGAAGCGCCTCCATTTAAGACTCGGAAGCGATATTTTCGGTTAGCTACTTCCATCCGAGGAAAAGGAACTCCATTTACTAACATGACATCGCCATAAACACCTCTATTATTGAGGTTATCCAAAATTAAAGAGCCATTCCTAGCAAATCGCTTATCCTGAATAATTAAAGGTATTTCATATTCTCCTTTGGGTAGAGGTAAAGCCTGTTCAACTTCATCATCCACTATATACATTCCCGCCAGTCCCCGATAAACATGAGATGCTGTTTGATGGATGGCATGATCGTGATACCAAAGAGTAGAGGCACGATTATTGGGATATAAATAATCTTTGTAATAACCAGGAGAAATTAAATCTTCGGCATAGCCATCATACTGCGGTAGAGAAGCCATCCCGTGTAAATGAACCGACATCTTTTCGTCCAAGTTATTAATAAAGCGAACCACAGATTGTCTGCCCCGCTGTTGTCTGATAGTCGGACCAGGTGTAATGCCGTTATAGCCCCAAATTTCGGTTTTTAGTCCCGGCAAAATCTCAACTCGAGCTTTCTCCATCGTTATCTTGTAGTAATCCGTTGTCGCATCACTTCGTATGGGTTGCAGTACGGGTGGCGTGCGGAAAGGAAGCTCAAATGGCTTAATTTGCGGACTGAATTGAGCAAAAGCAGGCTCTTGTTTGACAAACGGTAATAGGAGGGAACCACTGCCAATTAATCCAAGCTTGATTGCTTCTCGTCTAGTAAGTTTCATGGCGGTATTATTTTGTAATTTAAGTACAAATTTCGTAACAATTACAGGACTTACACAGCGATGCTAATCTTAGTATATCGTCCTGATGAAGCATAACGAATCCTACAGATCGAGGCTGGGCGTAAGTCCTGAATGAGCAGATTTGCGATCGCATAAAGGCAGGAGCGAAGCCAATCGCAAGAAAGCAAAGTTCTTGAGATTGCGAATAGACCAGAACTAGAACTATAGCAAAGTTTTACAAGTTTGTGACTAATTAGTTATGATGCTTTACATTTGAGTTAATTGGTAATGGCAGAGCGCATAAGCTCGCAGCGCAGCTCGCCCAAGGATATTTACTTTTTCCTCTTACTTCTTACCTCTTACATGTCATCTTTTTTTCCAATAACTCCAAGTAACCAAGGGGAAAGACAATAGGCCAAAATATTGTCATTAATACCACAGGAGCAAAATCTGAAAACTTGTCTTTGTCAGATAAAGTAGTATCTTGCTGCGAGAAAAAAAACAAATCCGGAAAAAATGGATACTGAGAATAATATAGAAAATGCTCAAATATAATAAAGGTATATTTTCCATCATTAATCCTTCTGGGAATTACCTTAAATGGATTTAACCAATTCATGAGTCCAATGCCAACAAATGTCTCGCCCAGTTAATAACTGGAGTTAAGTATAAGATTGTAGATCGTGTTTTATAGTAAGGGGCTAGGGGCTAGGGGCT
>DOIX01000308.1:13701-22777 GCA_003511885.1 Cyanobacteria bacterium UBA11153 | reverse complement strand
TCTTTAACACCCAAAAACAATCCTCCACCACCAGGTTTTTTAGCATCAAATAAACAAAAGTCTATCCAATTACAAACAGAAACCGATAAAACAGACAAAAAACCTCTTATTCCCAAACAATTCTCTAACTATTCCTCCGATAAATCATCTCCAGAAATCTCACATCAGCCCTTATCAATTTCCACAACTAATCCCAGTATCCAAAGAGATATTTTAGGGATACCCACCTCCATAGATGAAGCCAAAAGTAAAATCCTCAGCCCCGTCGCACAGCTAGCCAATCGAATTCCCGGCTATCCCCTATTAACATTAATTCTCGGAAAAGATCCCATTAATGGAGTATCTGTATCGAGAAATAGTACTAACTTAATTCGCGGTATTCTCAGCTTCGTACCTGGTGGAGATAACATATTTAATAACTTACAACAATCGGGAGCAATAGATAAAGCTTTTAACTGGTTTAATGCACAAATAGCCAAACTAAATCTCACTTGGGAAACGATTAAAGGATTATTCAAACAAGCCTGGGATTCATTAGGAATGAGCGATATACTTAGTCCTAGTGGTGCATTAGAGAAGATTAAAAATGTTTTCATTGAACCCATTGGGCGGATTAAGAATTTTGCCGTTTCCGCTAGCACAAAAGTAATGGAGTTTGTCTTTGAAGGGGTGATGGGTGCTGGCGGTGCTAAGGTAATGGCAATTATCAAAAATGCTGGTGGTGCATTTAATAATATCCTTAAAGATCCCATCACTTTTTGTGGTAACTTGGTGGGAGCGGTAAGGGGTGGTTTTCAGAAGTTTTCTGGTAATATTGCTAGTCATTTAAAAAATGGCTTGACAGGTTGGTTATTTGGTGCATTAGCAGGTGCAGGTTTAACACTTCCAGCCCAGTTTGATTTAAAAGGAATTGTGTCAATTGTCCTCCAAGTTGTCGGTGCTACATATAACAAATTGCGGGGTAAATTAGTTAATAAAGTAGGCGAACAAAAGGTAGCTAAATTAGAGAAAACCTTTGATTTTATCAAGGGAATGGTGACAGGTGGATTAGTTACAGCTTGGCAGAAAATAGCCGAATTTACGGGAAATCTGCAAGAGATGGTGATGGGAGGAATTAAGGAATGGGTGAAGAATAGTATTATTGGGGCGGCGATTACTAAGTTGATTTCTATGTTTAATCCTGCCGGGGCAATTGTTCAGGCAGTTATGGCTATTTATAATACTGTGATGTTCTTTATTGAGAGGGGTGCGCAAATTGCGGCTTTGGGTGAGGCGGTATTTTCATCGATTGGTAGTATTGCGGCAGGAAATATTGGGGCGGCGGCTAATTATGTGGAACAAACGATGGGGAGGACTTTGCCTGTTGTGATTAGTTTCTTGGCGCGATTGATGGGGTTGGGGGGGATAAGCGAGCAGATTAAGAGTTTGATTAAGAAGGTGCAGGGGAAGGTGGAGGATGCGGTGAGTAGGGTGGTGGATTTTGTGGTTGAGAAGGGGAAGAGTTTGTTGGGTGGGGGTGGTGGAACAAATAGCGCTCAGATTGATCCCAATCCCGATCAAAAAGTTCAAGAAGGGTTAAGAGCAATTGATACTGAAGATCGCAGGCATAGGCAGGATGGTAAAATAACTAAAGAAAACGCTCAAAAAGTAGCATCGAATGTCAAGAATAATTACTCAGTTTTTAATTCCATCACGGTAATTGATGGAGTAAAAAATTGGAATTATGACTATGTTATTGCTAGGAGCAAAATAACGGGAGGAGAGAAAGCAGAAGGTAATCAAGATGAAGATATAAACAGAGCAAAGACAGCATTCGGGAAAGATACGTTTTCGACACAACAGCTTATGGCTCTCCTGGGTGGAGGTTTACGAACTGCTCAGAGAAAAGTAAAAAAATGGACAGAAAACCCAGAAGTTTATGGATGTTATCTTGTTCCAGGAACACGCGATCAATATACCTTTGATCGAGACAAAGTTCTATCTTCTAATCCACAAGAGGGAAAACATCCCTCTATGTATGTAGATTCAGATACCTGGGAAATACTGCCAAAATATAGAAAAGATATGCGCGATAGATTTTATAAGAAACGCTTCCGTGATGATATGAGAGCCGAGGTACTGAGGCAGGCTTATGCTGGAACTGATAAAAATGGTACACCCTTATATCGTTGTTACAACACGGACTATACTCAACTTCAAGGACCCAATCATAAGGAGTTATCTCCATATGGGGGACAGGGCGGAGCGCAGATAGACCATATAGGAGATGTTGTCGATCACTGGAAGGACAAAGAAGGCAATAATATGACACAGGAACAGAGAAATGATTGGTACGATAATCCAGATAATTTACGAATATTATGCGAGTCATGTAACAAAGCAAAAAAAGGAAAATCTCAAGGAAGGTTTATCTTCAAAGTAGGTCTAAACTTCCGTGGGCCTAATGAAGAATAATTGATTGACATTATAGGAAATAGGTAATATGGAAACTTTTATACTTTGGAGTCCTTCCTTTGATGAACGGGTACGTGAGTTATCTTTTTTTGCTACAGAAGTGCAAATTCAAAGGATCAATCAAGGAACCCAAGAGATGCTACAAGAAATGCTCCATGACATAGGAATCTCTGGGGTTGACGTTGAGAATTGGACTATCAATCCTTTCCTGACAAATTATTTGATGGACGAACCGCCTAGTTCAAATTGGAAAGACATCTGGGCTGATACATGGGAGATTAAACTAAAGCTGACAGAATCTATTAAGTTAGAGGTGGAATACACTGACTTGATACGCACATGGGCAAGCGATACAACTTGGAAAGGAGAACCATTATACCTACCGAGTAAATGCGTTGTCGTAGCAGACTTCTACAATTCTGAGACTTTAGAAAAAGCTAAAAAAATATTGGATAGAGTGGGCGATCTAAGGAATAATGCTTCACTTATTGATGATCTACATGCTCAAGTTCCCTATTTACCAAAAGACTTGTTTATAAACATTAGATCTGCATACTTAGAGATGGAAACTAACCAAGGAAATGATATAAATAATTTGGAAGCTCGTCAAAGAGCAGGATTGCTAAAGCAACTGATTTTATCTCTAGGAATTTTCGATGATAAGTTTTTTATCAATGGAGCAAAGCTAGCCAAAACAGTTTCCGATCTTGTTTACGAATTAGATGGAACAACTACATGGAATGAAACGACTGATCCGTATCAGTACAGTTAACAACTTAAATGTATCTCCATCACGAACTGAAGCAAGGCTGATGGCGACTCCAAGATTTTTGAGAGGAGCACCTGTAATTAAAGTTGTATTTTCATCGCAACATTCTAACAAGACTTTCCCTCCAGCTTCAGCATCATAGGATGGGGAAATGTTCCCGTAGGCTTTGTAGTGCCATCTGGAGACACACTGTTTCTCATGTTCGATGTTATAAGCTCCCACAGGGATATTCAAATCGAACCATTTAAGTGCGTGCCGAACCAGCCCAATCTGATCCGGTGTACCAGGAGTGACTGTTACTGCCTTAAGATTGACCTTGGGATGTCCTATTAAAAACAGTAGGGTTAAGAAGTCATCAGGATCCCCGGTTTCCATGTTCCAAACTACATCAATCATCATTAACTCTGATGTAATGCAACTCTTCCATTAACTTATCAAAGTCAACCTCACTCTTTTCAGTAGGTTGTATAAAAGAATATACAAAGGGGAACTTCCCTTTAGTAACTCCTTCAAATAGTCCTTCTAATAATTCGTCTTGAACATCAATAGCACTTTTGATTATAAGTAATCGATATCCCCTGATATTTTTAGCGCTATAAATTGCTTCAAGCATCTCCTCTGTTTTTTGAATCGTTTCTTGACAAATCGCTAGATTTCCCACAGAGTTAGAGTGGAGATATTCATGTGCAAACTGACTAATCATTTTGATTGTCTCTAAAGGGTACAGAAATAAATCAATGGGGATCTCCTAGAGTAGTTAGGCTAACTTAGCATAAAGTAACCTTTCAAACTACTGCTTAGTAAGGCTTTTAGAGATTCAAAAAAGCAATTTTAATAAAAAATGCTTTTTGTTGAATCCCTTGCTATTTAAGAGATTAAGCTCATTTAAACTACTAGTTTACAATAACCAGTCTAGGAGAGCCATCAAGGCTTACCTTACATTATAATTTAAACAACGTCAGTATGTATCCCTATGAACACCCAAACCCAAACCCACCAACTCAACACCGATTTAACCCTACACTCCCCCACCCAAACCCCTATCACTATCCACGCCAAAACCCTCACCCTAACCAAACAAGACAACACCCTAATCTCCGCCACTCTCACCTGCCAAATTCCCCCCGAAACCTACCAAATTATCGACAACCAATCCCTATTCAACCTCAAACCAGAATTACGCTGCAACTTCACAGCAGGAAAATTCATCCCCTCAACCAACATCGAAATTACAGCCACTCTAAAACCCGACTTCCTCCCCCACCTCACCCCCCACCTAGATGATTTACCAACCTACATCAAAAACCTCAACCAACAACAACCAAATCATCCACTTTTATCCACAGAAAATTGGCTAGCCTTACAAGTAAAACAGGAAGAAATAGGCTATCGCACCTTCTGGGATTATCTTCCCCCATCCACCATAACCTCCGACAATATCGACAGCGAAAAACTAAATCATGCCCTGATTAACTTCTTCCAAGATTCGACATTAATTAATCTCGAAACAATCGGTAACGAAACTATTGCTGATGCCATCGAGGAAATTACCCAAGGATTTGAAGAATGGATTGATAGTACCTTAGACAATATCTCAGGAGAAGCTATCGGTGAAGCCATCGAGTCAATAGCCAAAACTTGGTGGCAATTAGCTGACGCTAATCCTCCCCCCACGGAAAATCAGACCCAAATTTTCCCTAAAATCCTGGAATTCTTCACCTCAGATGACTGGGATTTTCGGAAAATTCAAAGTGAACCAATCTTAGAAACAGCATTTATTGGGAAAAATGGTCAATTCACTTGCCACGCCCAAACACTAGAAGAAAAATCCCAATTTGTCTTTTATTCAATTTGCCCAATCGCAGTACCAAAACCCAAACTTCGTGCCCTAGCAGAATTGACATCCATCGCTAACTACGGCACAATTATTGGAAATTTTGAATTAGACTTTACCACTAGAGAAATTCGCTATAAAACCCAGACTAAAGTTTATAACTCACTGCCGATATCAGACCAGATTAAAGACTTAGTTTACACTAATATTTGGATGATGGAAAGATACCTACCAGGGATTATTTCTGTAATTAACGGCGATGCCTCTCCATCAGAAGCGATTCGCCTGATTGAAGAGATTGAATTATCCCTAGTACCATCCAATCCAGCTTCATCAAATAATTTAATCAATAATCAAACTCCGGCAACTCCTCAGACGGAAAAAGTCAAATCTCAGCCATCTTCTCTAACTAAATCTCAGCCATCATCGCCGAAACAAGCAACTGAATTAGAAACTTTCAGGCGACTAAGTAAAGAAGAAATGTTAAGATTACGAGACTGGAGTATCAGATAATATATTTGAAAAGTGCGATCGATATAATCATTGGGAAATTGGGGTTATTGACATTCTGTTAACTCTTCTGGCTGAAACTGCTGTTTGTCTGTAAGAATCCAGCTTTTGAGATGAGAAGCGATACCTTGTTGAACGGAAATTATAATATAGGAGTATTCCTGATGTGCGATCGCGCGATCGAATTCTGAAGGGGCTGCAGGGTAATCGGGATGGGAATGATAGACTCCAATTATGCCTAAATTGCGATGCCGAAGGCGAGCGAAGCTATCGCGTCCTTCTTTTTGCACCTTAAGCATGATTTTCGGATCTATACTGAAGCGGTTGCGTTTGCTTGACGATGGGTTGTTTGTCTTCTCTATCCCTGAGAATCCTACGGCTACCTCATCATTCCAGCTATTCTCGGTAGGGAAGATTTCGATGACTCTTTTGACATCCCCTGCAATTTGCCCTAGGATTAATCCGCAGCATTCTTCTGGATATGTACTTTCGGCATGTTTTTTCATTGTCTGGATATGATTGCTATGGAGTTCGATCATTATTGGTTGTTGGTTGTTGGTTTTTAGCTGTTTGTTGGTTATTTGTTATTGGTGATTTGTTATTTACTAACGTAAGTTGCTAGTTACAAATATTGACTTAGATCCCCCCTAGCCCCCCTTAATAAGGGGGGAACTTTCCTTCAAAGTCCCCCTTAATAAGGGGGGAATTTTCCTTCAAAGTCCCCCTTATTAAGGGGGGAACTTTCCTTCAAAGTCCCCCTTAATAAGGGGGGAACTTTCCTTCAAAGTCCCCCTTAATAAGGGGGGAATTTTCCTTCAAAGTCCCCCTGATTAAGGAGGGAACTTTCCTTCAAAGTCCCCCTGATTAAGGAGGGAACTTTCCTTCAAAGTCCCCCTTATTAAGGGGGATTGAGGGGGATCCACAAGATCTAAACTCATAACTAGCAACTTGGGTTACTAGTATTCCTCACTCTCTACTCCCCACTCCCTATTCCCCACTCCCCATTTTCTTATGATGCCTCCAAATCGCGATCCCGCTGCGGGCACTGAGTGCAATCGTATTTCCAGCGATAATTTTCTGTTAGATTCTCTCCATCAATATGCTGCTGAGGTTTTGCGGCAGTCAGATTGGGAAGTTGGGGCATCGTTAAAACGACGACAAATTCCCATGAGTCAATTGTGCCCGTTGGCTGAATCTTATCAAATTTCACTGAATTTGGGTGAAAATTTTGCTATCAACTCTATTCGGGAAATTTTAGAGGAACAAATTAAGGCTGTGGCTTTATTTATTCAGGATTTCCAGATTGGGGTTTTGGGGCAAAGGACTAGTTTGTTTCATCTTTATGAAGTTGAGATTAAATTACATAATGGACTGCGATACGATTTTACCTTTGAATCTGGTAAATTAACCATCCATCTACCCTATTGGCAAGCAATTGTCCTGAAACGTCATTTAAGTTATCAGGAAATTAAAAATTATTGGTATCGAGGAGTGCATTTAGCGAAATCTTCTCCTAGTCGGAACTTTTGGTGGTTATTAAATCCGATTGGGGAATTTCGTGCTAATCTCAGATCGATGCTGTTGCTGGCGATTCAAAGACAAATAGCCGGAATTGATAAACTATTTGCGAAATTTGGGCTAATGAATGAAGAAAGTAAAAAAAGGTTGTTGGCAGGGGAAGAGGGAGTCAAAAGCGATAGATTTAAGGAAAGTGCGATCGCGTTTTTGAAATCCAACACTAACCAGGATAAGTTGGGAGTTAATTTAGATGTCCTTTTGAAAGATAGAGATAAAGCCACCTTAATCCAGCTTATGGGTGTATTTAAGAAGAATTTAGCAGATCCAGCCCAGATGGAGGAATTAATTGATGCAGGGGCATTAACTTTACAAGAAGAGATTCAGGAAGAACAATCTCAGGTTGATGTCAAGATGTTTGGTTTTGTCAATGTGGGTAATTACCACCGCTTCGATTTAGCCCTCAATATCAGCACCGGGTACTTGAAAAAATATATTGATATTGTACCTAGAAATACCGATGTCAAAACCATGCAATGGGGATTGGTCAATATCTACACGATTGATGATATCACCGTTAAACCCAACTTTCACGGGGCGCTAACTTTAAATTTTGAAACTGCTGCTCTGGAGAGGGCACTCAAAGAATTAGAATTATTAGAGTAGACACAAACTTACTTCCTACTTCATACTCCTTACTCCCTTTTTTCAATATGATACACGGTTTAATGTGGTTCCCTTTACTCGGATTCTTTATTTGGCTAGCTTGGTTGGGTTGGCACGAATATCAAAAAGTTGAAGTCTATCGCAATTGGGCAAAAGAATTCGAGCGAGCCAAGTATGATATTTATGCAGTACTTGGTCAAAAAAATAGCGACTTGACTTGGGGGAAACCGACTCCTTCGGGAATTGTCAATTTACAAACTTTTTCGCTCAAAGATGTAACAAAAATTCGCTTGTTAGTGGATAGTCAGAAGGTTGAATTGGAAACACCACCCAGTCGAGGAAAAGCAATCGCATTAGAATTTATCTTACCTGAACCTACTACCTCTATTCAAGTCCCTTTTACAGAAATACCCTTAGCTGTAAAGTGGGGTAAATTTCTTCAGGAGGAATGGCAACGTTGGCATGTAGAAGTTTAATTTCCTAAATGCTTGCTACAGATGCTCTTCTAGCTCCCCTGCCCCCTGCTCCCCAATTTCTTAAGGTCAAATGAAACAGCCCTGGGGTTGGGGGAGGGTTAAATTTGTAGCACTATTTTAGGAAATTGGTATGAGGTACAAAGAAACCCGGTTTATTCAAGAAACCTGGTTTCTTCAGAG
The DNA here is from genome assembly GCA_003511885.1 of Cyanobacteria bacterium UBA11153. Taxonomy (GTDB): domain Bacteria; phylum Cyanobacteriota; class Cyanobacteriia; order Cyanobacteriales; family Coleofasciculaceae; genus Limnofasciculus. The sequence goes on along the minus strand of DOIX01000308.1, from coordinate 14,373 downwards.
TACTTAACCTAAAATATTTGATTTTCTATCATAGCGTGTATTTTACCTAAAATATTTAATTTTCTACCATAGTTTGATCTCGCAACGCCCAGAGTAATTTTTGGGCTGCCCATGCTGAGTCAAGTAATTTCAATGCTTTATCAGGTTTCTCGTCATAGCTTTGGCTCATCGATTGCTGAATGAAATTCGCCAGATAAGCTTTAAATTCTGAGGTAGATAGGGAATCCGTAAGAGAAATAACAGCAGCTTGAGAAATCATAATTTTCTCCTTTGTGATGTGCGAGTGTGTTTGTCGATTGTCAGAGGTGTTGCTCTCTATGTCTTATATAATGCCGGATTCAGATTGGGATTTTATCTCACTCTTGAGTTCATCTTTGAACTCACTGATATACTCAGGATGGGTAAAATGAGTCACAATCTGGAACAATAGTGAATAAAGCAGAGGTATAGCAACCGCCAGGGCGGTTAAGACATTCTAAATTCCTCAAACCCTTGATTAGACAGCTTTCTTCCCAAGCCAATAGCCCCTAACCCCTAATCCCTCGCCAGATGACAGGCTCTAAGCTGCAGCGCATCTAAATTGGATAGTAAATTTATCGAAAGGGGTGTGGGGTGTAGGGTGTCGGGATATATAGCAGTGGACAGTTGACAATTACTGGATGGAAATCAAAC
>DOIX01000308.1:0-13437 GCA_003511885.1 Cyanobacteria bacterium UBA11153 | reverse complement strand
TGGCGGTTGCTATACAAATTAAATGCGTAGCAGCTTATCAAAGCATTTAAAGAAGGATTAGCAATTCTCGCACCGCAAAGGAATTGTAGGGTGCGTTACGAATAACGCACCCTACGCAATCTCTTTCTTTTTCAGCCACCGCGACTGGTAAATTCGATCGCATCTGTTTTAATATTGATGTCATATCCTTCAAAGAAATCCTGTCCCAGTAATCCAATTGGCATACTAGCAGGGGCAACGGCTACCTTTAATTTTTTCTTGATTCGTCCATCAATTTCTACAGATGTAACTTCGACAATAGGGACTTTAACTCTTGAGCCATCAGCAACGGTAACTATCATCGAGCCTACTGGTTTTAAATCTAGACTTTCAGCCGCCGATAGAGTAATTAAAGTATTAGTCGCGCCTGTATCGAAAAGCATATCAAATGTTCTCCCATTGAAGGCAATTTCGACAATGGGAATTCCACCATATTTACCTTTAATCGGAATAGAGAAAAATTGGGGATTAGTTTCTGTTTCTTCTGGTTTGGCTGCAACTACTGGTGTACCTCTTCGCTTGGCATCTGCTAGCTTATTCTCATATTCAGTAAGTTTGGTTTTTGCTGTTTTGTAATTTTTACTGGAAGTGGGTACTTTTTTAATTAAATCAATTGCTTCTTGCCAGCGACTAGCGACTAAATTCCAATCTTCTCGACTGACGGCAGATTGACTGATAGTAGTTGCACTGACTGCCATATCTGTGGCATCTTGAAAAGTGTCAGGGATGGGAGTTGTGGGAGTTGTGGGTTGGGATTTTGTTGCTTTTGGTTTTGGTGTCGGAGAAGTTGTTGCTGTAGCTGTTACGGCTGGAGTGGGTGTGGTTGGCGCGACATTTGCAGTTTCATTTTGGCTGCAAGCCGTTGCTAAAGTGCCCAATAACAGAATTAAGATGCTGCGATTAAAGATAGGTTGCCACATGATAAACCTCAAGGGGATGGTATAGCAAAAGTCAAAAGTCAAAAATCACGCATTGAAGCTGTGAAATGCTTGAGGCGTTTGAGGATATCCTAACCGCCATGACATTTGATATCTTTAGGACTTACGCAAAGCATCTATCTGTAGGGTGCGTTATGCTCAAGCTAACGCACCATCGACTATTGGTAGCGTGCCTGCGTAAGTCCTAATCTTTTTAGCTATGCTAGCAGGAGAGGAGTCTATAGTGGCAAACCAACTTAGTAAACTACAAAACTGTACTACCTCTAAATGCAATTTGGTATGAAACTCTTTTTCTCCTGACACCAATAATTTATGGAGATGTCTATTCCCATCTTTATTTAGTTGCCAGTGCGACGGTTAAATTCAATGACATCTCTTTTAATAAAAATGTCATATCCTTCAAAGAAATCATGCCCTAATAATCCAAATGGCATACTGGGAGGTGCAACAGATACCTTGAATTTTTTCTTGATTCTACCATCAGCTTCTATTGATTTAAGTTCCGCAATCGGTAGTAATACTCTTGAGCCATCAGCGACAGTAACCATCGTTGCTCCTACAGGTTTCAAGTCTAAGCTGGCAGCCGCAGAGAGGGGAATCAAAGTGTTGGTAGCACCTGTATCAAAAAGCATATCAAATATTCTGCCATTGAAGGCAATTTCCACAATGGGAATTCCACCATATTTACCTTTAATGGGCATGGAGAAAAATGAGGGATTAGTTTCAAGTTGCTCCGGATCTATTTTCACAACTGGTTCAGCTTTTTTCTTAGCATCCTCCCACTTATTTTGATATTCAGGTATTTTCGCTTGTGCTGTTTTGTAATTTTTACTAGATCCCGGGACTTTTTTCATTAAATTAATCGCTTCTTGCCAGCGGTTAGCGACTAGTTTCCAATCCTCTCGACTCACTGTAGATTGACTAATCGTAACTGCACTAATGGCGGTGTCTGTTGCCTCTTCAAATGTATCGTGGATAGGAGTATTCGGAGTTTTAGCTAGTGAGGATTTGGCTATTTTTGGTGTGGGAGAAGGGGTGGTTATCGCTGTTGGTGCTGGAGTTGGTGTGGGAGGTGCAACGTTGACATTTTCATCTTTACTACAAGCAGTTATTAAGGTACTGCTTAAAAGAATTAAGATGCCGCGACGGTAGATATTTGGCCACATAATAAACCTCGTAAACCTCAAAATTCAAAAGTAGATAGTCAAAACTTAACAGCCAATAGCCAATTGTCAAGAGTCAAATAATTACTGTGAAATGATTTTGGTGTCTTGAGATAATATTGGTAATTAGCGATGTTTAAATTCAATGACATTTTGTTTGATTGTAACATCGTAATCGCCAAAAAATCCATGTCCTAGCAGCCCTATATCCAGATTTTCATTAATACTGACTTGGGGATTATTTACCTTAATTCCGCCAACTTCTACGGAATTAACGTTGCCCAAGGGAACCATAATTCTTCCGGCGGCGGTTTCCATGATGGCGGTGCTATCTGGTTGTACTCTTAAAGATTGTGCCATTTGGGCTGTAATGGCGATGCCGGATGCCCCCGTATCTAACATCATTTCAAATGTTTGATTCCCGTTGAATTTTACGTCAATTACAGGAATCCTGGCATCTCGACGTTTGATTCTGACTTGAAATAGGGAGGGAGTGTCGCCACCGCAGAGTTGGCTGAGATCTAGTACATTACCATTAGCGTCTTCCATGAAACAAGCGGAATCGGTTTGGGCTTGGGATATAGCTGCGGGGATGATTAATATTGCGATGCCGAAGGCGAGCGAAGCTATCGCAATTGGTAGGCTGAGAATTTGTTTAGAATATCCTTTCATTGTTGTTTCCTCTCTAACTTGTAAATAAGGGTTATCGTCTCTATGAGATTTATGTTATTTTTATATAATGCCACAACTGTTTCTCTAGATTGACTCAGTATTGAACTCATTGTTTGACTCAGTGGTGAATTCATCGCCATACAAGGTACTGAAAAAGTCACGCTTTCACGCCTGCAAAAAAATAATTTTCCCCTAATCCCAACTCACTACTCACACCCAGCCCCGCAACCAATAAATAAATGTCCCGACATATTCTTTAATGGAACGAGTGGTTCGATCTAGGCGCTGAGTATCTGGTAAAATACTTAATACAGTGGATTCAAAACTATTGTTGGCTTCGTTAATCTCTTGTTGGGTAATTTGAAAATCAGTTGGTGCGGGAATCGCTTCTATTCCTTGACGCTGGAAAATTTTTAATGCTCTGGGCATGTGCATGGCTGATGTGACTAATAAAATGCGGCGGATCTTGTTTTTTTGCATAATTTCCTTGACATTAACCGCATTTTCATAAGTATTGAGAGAGTTAGGATCTTGAAGTATAGCAGAGGGCGGTACTCCCATCATTTCTAAAATTGTTGCCATATCTCCTGATTCGGATGCGCCTCCGCCTCGCCACTCAATTCTGCCTCCGGAAGCAATGATGACAGGTGCTTTACCTTCACGATATAATTCTGCACCATAAACAACCCGATCGCCTCCTTCATTCAAATCCGGTGCTGGGCGTGGCGGAAATTGCGATCGCGTTGCTCCTCCTAAGACTACAATTGCATCAGCTTTGGGTAATGTGGCTTTGGGGATGTACTGCCATTCTAATGATTGTACGATACTGTTGGCTACCCAATTGTTACTAGAAATTAATAGAATAACCAATGCTAAAGCTACTGGTATGGGCACCCATTTGGAGCGCTTCCATGACATAATCAATGCTCCAACTAGCAGGAGACAAGCTAATCCTAATGGGTATATAAATAATGGTAGCAGTTTGGAAAGAAATAAGAACATTGGGGAGAATAAAAAGTCAAGTGTCAAGATAAAAAAGGGAAAAACAGGATTGGGATTACTCAGATTACCTAAAATTCAGAATGCCAAACTGAAAACTCTTTTTCCCCTTTTCTAGCAACGCCATATCCGTTAAGACAGAAATAACGTTATGAATGCAATTGACAGACAATGGACAGCAGGGTAATCTGACTAACTATTATAGCGATGAGCGCTCGTGTAGTTACAGATTAGATTATGAATGCTTGATGGGAATAGCTTTTGATCAATTGTACTGCAACTACGCCAGAGCGCACTGCTATAACTGTCAACTGTCAACTGTCCACTGTCAACTGTCCACTGTCAACTGTCAACTGTCCACTGTCAACTGTCCACTGTCCACTGTCAACTGCTATACCTTGTACTTGGGCAGCTAACGTTTTAGTAAACCAGCCAATGCTGTTAAACTACGTTGGGAAGATCCCTTTCCCTTTTTTTGTTTCGGTAATCTTTTGGCATCTCTCCGCTGCTTGGCTAAAGCTAACCCGCTCATTGGTTTGACTATAATTTCTTCTGACTCTTCTGTTACTTCTGACTCAATCTTAACAGGTTCATCTTTAGCTTTCCACCAAGCAAATATCCACCCACCGGAGAATCCGCCAACTGCACCAACTAAAATACTAAATGGCACTGGATATCCCAGAAAGAAAAGGGCGAGGAGAAACAATAACCAGAGTCTCAAGGCAACGGGAAACCCATCTGAGAAATCTGGTATAACTGGAGGGATAGTTTGCTTTTGACTCATGTTGTTTGTTGTTTATTGTGTGTTTTGGGTTTGTTGTGGTTTGTGAAGGGGATGGGGATTAGTATCCAATACAAGATACTTTCACAGCTTACCAATAATCAATAATTAATTTTGAGTTGTGTCTAGTATTGTAACGAAAGATTGTTCCTCCTCTGTAAAGGGTTCAGCGGCGGCTGCCTGACTGGGCAAAAGATCTGCGGTAGCATCGGATACATCACCTATACGGGAGAGGAGGCGATCGCGCAATACCTCTATTGGTGCGGTACAGTAGAGGATTTCTAGGGGAATTTGATGCTTTTGTGTTTGTGCGATCGCAGGTTTTCTTAATGCCTGTTTGTCGTACTTGGCATCTAATATGACTGTAAATCCTCGATTAGCCAACAATATACCCAATTCTAAGAGTCTATTATATGTCTTTTGGGTCATTTCGGCTGTATAAAGTGTATCTTCTCCTTTTGCTTCTAGGGGAATTCCGGCTAGATGTTTCCGCACTGCGTCGGAACGGAGGTGAATTGCGCCTAATTGTCGGGCAAGTTTTCGGGCTACGGTACTTTTTCCTGCACCGGATAAGCCGGACATCAATATTATTTTTGCTGGTTCTATTTTTGTGTATGTCTGGGCTAGCTTATAATAATTAGCTGCTGTTGTCTTAGCTATTTCTTTTTCTGCAACTCCTACACTAGGATCGTCTAATAAAAATGATGTTACTTTAGCTCGGACATAAGCTTGCCTGCAGAGGTAGAATCTCAATATCTGCAAGCCATCCCAATCTCCAGTTTCTTCTAAATAAGTATTCAAAAAAACATTACCTAAATCTTTTCTTCCTCGTGCCTCTAAATCCATGACAGTAAATGCCACATCATACATGACATCAACAAACCGAAACGGCTCATTAAACTCAATACAATCAAATAATTGAATTTTGTCATGCCAGAGGCAAATATTTCTCAGGTGCAAATCCCCATGACATTCCCGAATGTAGCCCAAATCCCGACGCTGGGCGAATAACTCTGCTTCTTCGGCAAAGGTGCGATCGCTAAATGCCCTAGTCTCTTCATACTGCTCTTGAGTTTGTACCCTGCCAATATATTTGATTGTATGTTGGTAATTATCATTAACAAATTCCCGAATTTTATCAACTTCGCCAAAATTTTTAATATAATCGCTAGTTTGACATTGACGATGGAAATTAGCTACAACTTTCCCCAATCTCTCCATCTCTCTCTCTGTTAACCTCCCCTCTTCAAACATCGTACTCAATAAGCTAGACTGAGTAAATTGGCGCATTTTTACCGTATATTCTACAGGTTCACTACTCCCACCAAGAAGAAATCGATGCCCCTCTTGAGTAATACCTAAAACCTCCAGATAAATTTCCGGTGCATTGGGCTGATTTAAGCGAATTTCCTCATGGCAAAAATGCTGCCTTAGTGCTAGTGTCGAGAAATCTAAGAAGCCAAAGTTAACTGGTTTCTTGAGTTTATAAGCAAAATCTCCGGTGAGAAGTACATAAGAAATATGGGTTTGGATAAACTGAATGGGTTTGGTAACTGAGTGAGGATAAAACTCAGGTTCCATCATTTGCTGGATTAAGGGAGGAAGGTTGGTCTCGCTCATGTATAGAAGTAACCTAAGTTGCTAGTTACCTTTTGAGGTTTGCTAATCGCTAATTGCTAATCCCTCCTGAATTAAGAACAACATAGTTTGAGAATATGTCCTAACCTTAATGCGTAGCACGATATCTTTCACAGATCTAACTTTCAGATTAAACGGAATTAATTTCTCAACAAATAGATACAATTAAACCTAACCCAAAAGCCTGTCTTGGCGAAGAAATAGGATTTATATCTATATATTTTTAACTTTTGTAGGGTTCAAGCATTCGGACGATAACTTCTGCCGTAAACCTAACGTTTTTCAATCCGAATGCTTCACCCTGCCTCGACGTTACCAATAAAATCGAACTCGATCTAACTTCTAGCTATCTACCCAATCTTAACCCGCTACCGCAAAAAAGCTAAGATGGTAAACATTAGCCCTCTTCCAAGGATGAACCTGTACTTCCCGCAGGAGGACTTTACCACTCCAGGACAAGTCGGGAATCTCTAACTGAATTACGGTATCATTAACTTTACTATTTTTTAGCAAAGTTTCGACCGTTTTGGCATCAACTGTGAGAGACTCTGATTCTGCACCCTTATGACCATAGAGAGTAGCTGGGATTAAACCATCTCGACGTAATGCCCTTGGTTTGCTGCCTTCAGCTCTTTTTTGACATTCAACTGTAACTTCCATCTGCGTACCTTTTCCAGCTTTTAAATTTGAGGAACTGTTTAATTTTAGACGTTCGCCACACTTCATAATATCTCAAAAGAAGCGGTCGGAAGTGGGGGCAGAGGCGAAGGAGGGGGAAGAGGATAAATGCTCTAGGGGTTTACAGCAGCTTGCAGCTCTTTGAGGTACACCCGGAAGGGAGAAGGATTCTTGTCGCAAAATCCTGGTTTAACCTTGAGGTTATTGACAAGAATACTTCTCCCCTACCCACAACTCTAATCGCTGTACCTCATCCAACACCAAATCCGCTATAAAAAGCGGATTTGCTATCATATCGATAGCAAAGAAACCCAGTTTATTTTTACCTTACATACCAGAAAATGCTATATTTGTCAATATCTTAATCAAACTCCCGATGTTACGGGAATGCCATTGGCATCCAAAAGTGCCCGTTTCGGTCCATGAATGGGATCTTCTACAATAATAGTTTGATCGCGACTTGCCCCCAATGAAACTAAAGCGATGGGAACTTTCATTAACTCGGCTAAAAACTTGAGATAATCTAGGGCTTGTTTGGGCAAATCCTCTAAAGTGCGACAATCTTCAGTGGATGTTTGCCAACCTGGCAAAGTTTTGTAAATGGGTTGACATCTGGCAAAGCGACGGGCATTGCTGGGGAAATCTTCGCATCTTTCACCATCAATTTCGTAAGCGACACAGACTTTAATTTCTGGTAAAGTGTCGAGAACGTCTAATTTAGTAATTGCCAAACAATCCATCCCATTAATTCGCACCGCATACCGTCCAATTACCGCATCAAACCAGCCACAACGCCTGCGCCTACCTGTGGTGGTACCGAATTCTGCACCGCGATCGCATAATAATTGTCCCATATCCCCATGGAGTTCGGTAGGGAATGGGCCTTCGCCAACGCGAGTAGTGTAAGCTTTAGCTACACCAATAACGCGATCGATTGTCGTCGGCCCGATTCCTGTACCAACACAAGCGCCACCTGCCACTGGGTTAGATGAAGTCACATAGGGATAAGTCCCGTGATCCAAATCTAACAAAGTTCCTTGAGCGCCTTCAAATAAAATATTTCGTTTCTCCTGAATTGCATCGTAAATCTTTAACGAGCAATCTACCACATGAGGGCGTAACCGTTCAGCATACTTTTGATATTCTTCAATGACAGGAGCAGGATCTAATGGTTCTAAATTATATAGTTTTTCCAGAATTACGTTTTTATAATTAATTGTCCAATTGAGCTGTTTTTTCAGGATATCTGGTTCCATTAAGTCTACCATCCGAATCCCAATTCGTTCGGATTTATCAGAATATGTTGGACCGATACCTCTACCTGTCGTGCCGATTTTGTGATTTCCTCTTCTTTCTTCTGATGCCTGGTCAATTAATCTATGGTATGGCATCGTGACATGAGCTGTTTCTGAAATCAAGAGATTTTTCGTCGAAACACCCAATGCTTCAATTTGATCCAATTCTTTGATTAATACACCAGGATCGATTACCGTACCTGAACCAATGATACACTCCGTATCAGGATACAAAATTCCGGAGGGAATGAGGTGGAGTTTAAAAGTTTTCCCCTCAACCACAACAGTATGCCCAGCATTGACACCTCCCTGATAGCGGACGACGACATCTGCGGACTTACTCAGTAAATCTGTGATTTTACCTTTTCCTTCATCGCCCCACTGGGCACCGATTACAATAACGTTAGCCAAAGGTTTATTAAAGCGCTAAAGTTTACACAAACCATCATTATCGGCGCGAGGTGCGATCGCTGTCAAGCATTTGGAAGCTGAGGGCTAAGGGATGGGGGATGGAGGTTGGGGGTGCGGTAGCACTCGTCCTTGGTTTAGCCCTAGCACAGGAAAAAGTATTCAAAAGTCACGGACTGAAATCCTGGCTGTGAATCAGTTAAATGGCATAATTTCGCGTCCGAATGGTTTATCCTTGGAGACAGCAACGGAGACATCAACCAACCTTAACAATTAGAGCCTCGACTAGCTTAAACAGTTCAAAGCTGACAAACACGCCCAGAATTACGGTAACTAAACTATTCAAAATAGTATTGTTAGCATAGCCAAAGAAAGAAGCGACAAATTTAATTAATACGATCGAGATAGCAATAATGACGGCAATTTGTGTAAGTGTCATAAGCAATTCAAGATTCAAAACGTCGAAAGATAATTTGCGATCGCACCAGATATATCATCTCAGTCCTGTCTCCATCGATTTCATAATAAACTCTTTGGATTTGAGCTAATGGGAGATTGGTGTGGGGCATGGGGAGGGGGATTGACGGGATTTGGGTTATTAACTGGATTGGGGTTTGAGGGAGTAGGGAGTAGGAAGGAAAATAAGCTCCTTCCCCAGCTAAACGGCACTGTATCTTACCAAAAAAGGTTTTTTAGCTCCAGGTTATCATTCACCTTTAACTTTCTTGACAGCCGCCTCAGCATTTACCAAACCACTACCAAAGAAATATTCCCAAGCTGAGACAGGATTAGGTTGAGGAAAGATACCCGATGGACGAATCAAAGGAAAACCCATTCCAGAGCCAAAACCAATCGATGCTTGTAAGCGATATTGATTCTCATCAGCTTTAGCGATCGCTAATCCATCATAACTCGCCGTTTCCTTGAGAATACTCACCAAGCGATCGCGATTTAAGCGACGATGGGGATCTTCTCCTTTCATCAACGCCATTACACCCGATACCGTTGGTGCAGCAAAAGAAGTTCCTTCCACCTGTACATATTTCCCTTTCGGATCCAAACTAACACCCCAAGCATAGTCTGGTACAGGAATTCCCTGCCAAAAACCATCCACCCAAGTACCACCAGTAGTGAGAATTCCACCACTCATATTTAATTCCGTATCACCACCTGGCGCAACTAAATCCAACCGTCCCCCATAATTACTATAAACAGTACGATTGCCCGAAATATTAGTTGCACCAACTGATAATACACCCGGAATTGCGGCTGGAAAACCCACTCCATCCAATCCTTCATTTCCAGCAGAGGCAATAATAACTAAATTGGGATGAGTATCCAAAATTTCAAAAATTTGATCAGTTAATTCTCGATCCGGCATCAAACTACCCAAACTCATATTAATCGCATCTGCCCCCCGTGATGCAGCATAACCAACAGCTTCAATTAAAGAAGCCGTAGTAATTTCACCACCCAAACCAAAGACACGAATCGGTAAAATTTTCGCATTAGGAGCAACACCAATCAGCCCCCTCTCATCGGCTGGGCGAGCAGCAATTACGCCAGCACACCAAGTACCGTGAAATTCAGCAGCTATTTGATTGCGCAGATAATTCCGAATTAAAGTAGCTATTTCTCCTTCCGAAGCATCAGGATTCTGGGCAGAAAATTCAAAAGCCAGAAATTCGTACTCCTTCAATAAATCCCCATTAGATAGCTCAAAACTTTTCTGAAACTGCGGCTGCAGGGCAGCAATTTCATCAGAATTAATTCGAGTATCAGGATCTCCTTCACCTTCCCCAGAGAAATCCCAACCATTAACCTCACCTGGTAACTTATCTGGAACATCACCCACCGTATAGACATTATTAACTAAATCAGGATGATCCCACTGAATTAAACTATCAATCACAGCAACCACCACACCATCCCCACCATTACTTTTTTGCCAAGCTTCCGTCGCCCGGACATCAGTACGCGGTAGCAATTGTCCGCGCCGAGAAGTACTATCAAGATGCCATTGTAGAGGCAACATATTAGTAGTATAGAGACCCTCATCCCGTTTCGGGAAGCGACTTAACTGCGATCGCAATTTAGCCTCAGCTTGTGGCGTTTGGGCAAGAGCAGTATGATGATGAGTTTGTTCCTTAATTCCCGAAGTAACAGACTGGATAAAATTAGGAGTTGCTGACTGGACTCCACTTGCCCCATTAAGCTGATTCGCCACATTTAAAACAGCCGTTCCCGATACCGACTTAGATTTAACAATATAGCGATTTTGAGAAAAACGTAAAGGGCGAACAATCTCTAAATTATGACGATCCAGCAAAAGATTCCGTTGCAAATTAGTCATGCCCGGTTCTAAACTCAGGACAATTTCATTAGGTAAAATAACAGTTTGTTCCGTTGTTCCCAATTGTTCAGATTGACTAATCCGGGTGAGTACAGGTAAAGTACTTTCAACGAAAGGTTGCTCCTGAATCCGCTGCGTGACAGAATGAGGATCGTTTAACGTATTAGATAATAACTTAACTAAAGCATAGCGATCGCCCAAAGGAGTAACTTCCACATCCAAAGGCGCAGGAGGAGGACTTCCGCCACGGGTATTCCCCCCACCCCCTTGCAAAGCCTGCTGAAGTCGCAAATAGGCAGGTTGACTGAAACCCCGGGTACCGCCCTGATTTTTGAACGATACTGCGATCGTATCAGATCGCAACGTCAGGGGAATTTCCTGACCGTAAAAGGTATAATATAATTCTCCTGGTACTGAAAATTGAGCTGTTGCTGGCTCAGGGGCAAGGCAATGAAAGGGATTCGCCGTACCAAACAAACAGCCTGTGAGGAAAATGGTGGAAATAATACGCTTCATGTGAGTTACTTCTAATAGACACTGCTATAAACTTCTATCTCTGAGAGGTTAAAGCTTATGCAGTTTCACCAAAAATGCCCTGATATTCCTCAGTCCAACCCGGAAGAGGAAGGAAACGTTAAAGCGAGCTAATTTAGTTTACTCTGGTAAAGTAAGTTTTCTCTGGCACAAAAAAATCAAACAACGGTTTATGGCTATTTTAGATTCTAAAGGACGTTTATTCGGTAAAGTCAGCATTCTCGACGCAGGTGCAGCATTAGTTATTATGTTAGTACTTGTAGGCATCTTTATCTTTCCTGGTACCAAAGGCTCAGTTGCCCAAAACAATCAGACAAAACCCATAGAAGTAGATGTGATTGTACGAGGCTTAAGTGTAGGCAATCCGGAAGCCTTGATTAAGCAATTTGAACAAGAGAAGAAAACCAACATTATCATTCGCAATCAACCCTACGGTCAGGTTAACATCAAATCCGTAACACAACTGCCTCGGACATTAGCCGTCCCTCAACCAGATGGTACAGTGAAAGAACTACCAGATCCGCGATCGAACTTTTTTAGTGCCGATATGTTAATGACTTTAAGCGGTGATGCTACGATTACTCCAGATGGGCCAGTATTCGGCAATAACAAAGTCAAAATCGGCACGACAATTGAATTAGAGGGTAAGAATTATGACTTCAACGCCAGCACAATCGAGGTGAGGATTTTGAAATAGGGAAAGATCAGATCCTGTGGCGCGATAGAGAATAGTGCCACTCCCTGGCGTAGTTACAGATAAAATGATCGATGCTTTATCGCCAGATTTTTAGAGCAGTTGTGCTGTAATTACGCCAGAGATTACTGCAATATATTTCAGTCAATAGCGCCATAAAATAATGGACAATAAAAAGCCAAATTATAGCGAGGGACTAGGAGATAGAAACTAAGCTGTCAAGCATTTAAGCGGAAGTTTCACCATGCAAATGTACTATAACAGGTTGAATTCCTTGCTATACAACCCACATTCCGCAGATGTGCCTGAGATTTTTTAATGAGTTGTGAAAATTTGAGACATCAAAGTTTTTGTGTTTAACTTATGCGATTTTAACGTCAAGCGAGTCTGTCAAATTTCCTCAAATTAAATAAAGTAAAATATCGAACTTTTTTTTAATAGATTCATTTCGGATAAATTGCACGATAAATATAATTTATCCCACATTCCGCAGATGCGAGTATTTTTTTTTATTCAGTTGTGAAAACTGGGATAGCCCAAAGTTTTTTCGTTTAAATTAGACGGAGTTAACATCAAGGAAGCCTGTGAAATTTACCGAAATTAAGAAAAGCCTAATATTGGGCTTTTCTTAATAGATTAATGTCGCTATTTTCTCGCTATAAATTATATTTTCATCCCAAACAAATCCAGCCAAGAGCCAATTCTCTTTACTAATAAATGAGAATTATTCATAAATATCTACAACTTAATATCAACGATATTCCACCTAAAAATGCTAAATAGTAATGACCGCAATACTCTCCTAAATGCTTTAATATATCTTGACGCTCTTGGGTTAAATTACTAACTTGTTTCTCTCCATCTATCATTACTAAATGCACCGCCTGAAACATCTGAAATATCCAACGCATTTTTGGCTTATTTGTTAATTTCTTTACCTGATTTTTTACCCCTTCATTAGTAGCTTCTAATTGTTGTCTCAATTTTCTTTGAGCTAGATTATATACTAATAAACACAGTCCCATTATCATGCTAATGGCTTCCACTCTCTCCGGTTTTTTTACAAATACACTTGAGGTAAAAAATAACGGATCTTTGATAAATCTAAATCCTCTTTCGTTACTTTGCTGTGCTTTGTATTCCGATAATACCTCTCGATCGGTTAATAAGTTATTGTCTAATATATTTGTGGCTAATATAAATCTCACCGCTTTGATTTTTTCTGCTGATATCGCTGATTCTTTT
>DOIX01000355.1 GCA_003511885.1 Cyanobacteria bacterium UBA11153 | reverse complement strand
TTTTTTCGGGATTGGCATTGCTTTAAAAGCATAGCCTGTCAAGGTTTCAACCATAGTTGTCGCCCCGTCAGCCTAATTCAGTTAAAATTGAAGCGCAAGCTGGGCGAATTGTGTGGGTTAATTCTGCCTAATCGCTATAGTTGTCGCCCCGTCAGGCTATAACCCTGATGATGGAGGTGCAATCCGCTTGCTCAAAACCAGAGCAGGTGCGGTGAAGAAAAATGCGATCGCAATCCCTAACATAGCACCTACTTCTGTCATGCCCCCTGATTGTTTGATTAACAATGAATATAGGGCACTTGCCCCTCCCATCCCACCAAAATACAAACCCGTTCCCAAACCTGCCAGAGTCGGCGGCATCATCCCCAAACTATAGGGAATTTGACTGATAAAAATTAAACCCAATCCTATCCCAAATGCGATAATTAGTCCCAGGGCGAGAATTGGACTATGATTTAATAAAGTCACTCCCATCAAAATTGCGATCGCACCCAATCCCACCATCATCCCTAAACTACTCCCCAGTCTTACCGTTAATTCTCCTAACACTATCCCACTAACTCCCGATACCAGTAAAATTCCTGAAGAAATCAAATCTACTACACCACTTCCTAATTGATTTTGCAAAATGGGCGGAATTATTACCATTATGAGATTAATTTCTATCCCTGTCCCCAACCCTACCAGAAAAATTAATCCCAAAATTTGGAGAGACGGAAAAGAATAACGCTCGAAATCTGGTAAAACTAGAGTATGTTTTGGTGTGGATGTAAATAAAGCTAATGCACCCAATACTAACCCAATTGCACCGATAATAAAAGTAAGAGAATCTCCCATATAATTAAGGATCAAATTGATCGGTGGACCTAATGCCCCCACCAATCCCAAAACCAGAATTAAAATGCCATTAGCCATTGGTAACTCTTCCGTTGGGGCAAATTGTCGCAACAGCGCGATCGCAGGACCTCTAAAAATAATCATTGCCATTACCCAAAGCGTCATCAATACTGGCACTAACCATCTTAATCCTGCCGGAATATTACCTTCTAAACAGAAGGCAATTACCACAAAAATTAACCCAGCTAAAGTTACCCCAACACTAATTATCGGTAACCGACTGCCCACCTGACGAAAAACGCGATCGCTAACTAATCCTACTAATGGCTCAAGCGCTGCACCAATTAATCCTTGAATTATCCCCAGCGAAGCTGCTAATTTCCCAAAACCTAATTCTCTCAGAATCTTGGGCTGATAATATCCATAAGCCATAAAACTAATTAAAATAGCTGCAAGTAAAGCAGATAATCCCCACACTTGCCGCCATAATATTTGAGTTTTGTCTAGATCTGATTTCATAGTATAGCTCTTGACAAGTGACAATTAATGACGATTGCTCGTTACTAAAAAACTATCGCGATTTACACTAGGAATTTCACTACTTGGTGATGGGTATATATTGGCACAAGTTTTTTTCTCGTAATCGCACTTATAAAGATACTCCTCCTGCCAGGATAAAGGAATTTCCAATAAATCTCGCACTCCCGTCATACCTTGCCCAATAAATAATAACAAGGCGATACAGTTAAGTATAATATGGACATTCCGCCACCGTAGGGAACGATCCTGATAAATATTCTGGACAATTGCCAAAGAAAAAATCATCAATAGAGTTGCTACAATTCCATAATAAAAGTGAGAAACAAACCATTCATTATCTCGACGATAAACCCCATCCTGAAAACCGAGAATTACTACACCCATTCCCGTTAAAGTAGCAAAAATACCTCGCCAGTGTTTTTCCCTAGCTTGATAAAGAAAAACCAGAGATATAATAGTTGCCACATACATAAATACAATTAAAATAACCTGAAAAGGTGCTGTAGTCCAAACTCCATCAGTCAAAATTTTCTTAAAAGTCGCATAAGCTAAAGCTAATAAAGTAATACCCACAACAAAACCAGTTAACCAACGACCAATTTGTACATGTTCAGATCCGACAATAGGGGGAATTTTACTTTTACCCCCCTTGGCTGTTTCCAAGCGACGTTGACGAGTTTGCCAAGCGCGATGGACGACAATCCCTATCATGGGGAAGACAACCAAAACTGCGATCGCGGGATGGAGCAGTAAAATTATATCTTTGATATCCATAATCAATCTTTAAAGTATTAAGATATATTATTTTAACTAAGTCTGCTTAAAATAAGCTGAGGCTATCTAGAGAAAGAGATAAAAAGGTTAAGTAAGACAAAACCTCTATCAGTAGGGTGCGTTATGGTAAGCTAACGCACCTGTGTACAATACATTCTTTTTTTTTTACGCAAAGGTACGCAAAGGTATGCAAAGAATGGAATGGAGATTGTGGGTATATAGACAGTATACCCAATCTAAAATAATTCCCCATTCCTTATAATTAAACTTTCAACACCCAAGCATCTCGATTATCTGAACTTACAAAGGCACTAGGAACAATTTCTAAATCTACTCCTAAAGCCTTAAAAGTAGCACGAATTGCGGCAGCATGAGCAGATTCAGTAGAACCAATACTAGCACCTGCGGTAATTAAGGCAGGAGTTTTGAGCATGGCAACTTCCTTAGTATATGCGATCGCAGCATCGGTCTCTAAAGCTAGGGCAAGCTTGGCAATATTGACATCTGAGTCAATATTGCCTTCACCATTTTCAATATATGATGAAACATCATAACTGGATTCGGCTTTAACTGGATTACCTCCTAAACTCATTACTGCCTCAGCTAAAGTATCCCGATGTTGTTTATGATCCGCTTGATTTCGCAATGCCAAAGCTAATACTGCTTTACCAATATTATTATTACTTAATTTACCAGCCGCAAAACTATAAGCCCAAATTGCTTGATGTTCGTAATAGAGGGCATTATTGAGAATTTTTAGATCGTTTTTTTTATCCATATCTGAAGCTGCACTCACTTTAGTTGCAATCGCAGGAATTCCCAATGCCCCTACTAAACCTGCAACAGCGCCAGTAACTAAGATACCGCGACGAGAAAAGCTCTTGGAGCTACGAGAGGGTGTTTGAGCGAGTAGCATTCTCTGTCTATCCATATTTATGGTTCCTATTTTGTCCAATCTAATTAGGTATACGCTGACGGGTGCAGTTTGGATCTCTCAATCCTCAAAATTATTTTTCGGGCTATGGGGAAGTTGACAGTTGACAGTTGACAGTTGACAGTTGACAGTTGATTTTTCAGGAGACAATGGGTATGGGATACCTATAAGGTATACGATCGAAGACACAATTTGGATCTCTGGAGCGGCAAAATTCTTTTTTGTCCGGATTGTAAGCTAGAATAGTTTAATTAATTGACAAACAAAGAAATAATAAGCAACAAGGAGCAAACTTATAATGAATTACGAAGATTTCTCAGAAATAGCAAGTCTTTATGCCCTCAATATTCTCGAAGCCGAATATTGCCATGAAGTAGAAGACGAGATCGCAAAATTTCCCCAATTCCAGGAAGACTTAGCCCAATTGGAAGCAGCCGTGGCTGCAATACCCTATACAACGCCACTGATGCCCATTTCTGCTAATCTAAAAGATCGTCTCTTTCAAAGAATAGAGGAGGATATATCAGGAGATCGAGATTGGGATCGCTTATCAGTGGCAGACTTAATCGCAGAAGCGGCTAAAGTAGCTTGGCAGCCTTACTCCCTTCCAGGTGTAACCATCGGTAGATGGAAGCTAGATATGGAAAAACGAGAAGTTTCCTGTTTTATCCGCGCCACATCAGGCATACAGTTTTACAACCACCGACATGCCGGGAATGAGGAGATAGTCGTACTAGAAGGAGATTTAGCCATCGATGGAGAAAAGTATAACATTGGCGATCGCGTTTTTTCTGATCCGGGTTCCGTCCATCAGCCAGAAACTTATAGCGGCTGTTTAATTTTTGTCCGGACATCCCTTGATGATGAAATAATTGTCTATTGAGTAAAGATAGTTAAATCTGACTGGAAATAAACAAAAACCCAAATACTCCGCAATTATCGGAAATATTGCGATATGTCAATCGAGTATAGCCAAACCCTATACCCTCAAACCAATGCCCTGTTTCATGAAAAATTTCAATGACTTTTCAGCAATTTACCAACGAGACTTCACTTTTGGAGCGTATTGCCCGGGCAGATAAAAATGCCTTATCCCAATTGTACGATCGCTACGGGAGGATACTCTATGCCCTATCCTTCAAAATCCTAGGCTCTCAAGAAGAAGCAGAAGAAGTCGTTTTGGATGTTTTCAGCCAAGTATGGCGGATTGCCCAAAGATACGATCCCAAAAAAGGCAAAGTCGATGCCTGGTTATTTACTTTAACTCGAAGTCGGGCACTCGATCGCCTTCGCATCTTGCAAAGGCATGAGAAAACAGCCACAGCCTCAATGGAAGCAGCACTGACACCATCACAATCGACGGCAAATCCAGAAGAAGACTTGCTCATTGCCGAAAGACGCGATCGCATTTTAGCAGCCATGGCGCAATTACCAATCGAACAAAGAGAAGTTTTAGAGTTAGCTTACTATCAAGGATTAACCCATACAGAAATTGCTACCCAAACAGGTAAATCTTTGGGAACTGTTAAAACTCGGATTCGCTTAGGATTAGAAAAATTACGGCTAGCTTTAAGCTCTTGGCAATTTGAATAATTATCGTATTATTTAGCTTCCTATTTACAAAAATTTAGTCAATATACAGTCCCTATATCCTCAGATCCTCTCCTTATATGTCAGGTATTTAAAGCCATATTGCAATTATTCCATCAAATCATCTGTGGCAGGCTCACCGGGATAAAAGCGATTGCTTAAAATTTCTGCTAAGGTATTTGCTTCCATTCCTGATGTTTCAGGAATTTAGCTTGTTGGTGTATCCAAGCATAAAAGTCAGTATCATAAAGACTTTTATGATTAATTTTCGGTATTTGTTTGGTTGTTGGTGTTTGCATAAAAATGTCAAAACATCTTTCCTTAATTATAAAACAGAGGTATATTATAAATAGTTGACAAAAGGTACGGTTTTTTCATATACTGATATATAGATTAACTCGATAACAGTCGGGAGATCGATTTTAACGGGGGTCTCCAAGAGGGCGGAAGATGAAAGAATTACGGATAATTAATGTCCTGTCTGAATTTAACGATCGCTTAAAGGCAGAACAGAACCAACTCAAAGTACTCAGTCCCCAAGAGCGAGGAAAGTATCTAGATGAAATGATGCTTGCAGTCGGTGTTAAAACTGGAGAGTTCTTGAATATACTTCTTAAAACGCAAGGTGGCAAACGCATTCTCGAAATTGGTACCAGCGTTGGCTATTCAACAATTTGGTTAGCTGAAGCAGCGCGGGTAAATGGTGGTTGCGTTACTACTCTCGAATGTGTTGCCCCCAAGCAGGCGCAAGCAGTGGATAATATTCGTAGGGCTGGTTTGGAGGATTTTGTAGACTTCCAACTTGGTGATGCCGTAAAGTTACTGGAGAATTTACCCGGACCATGGGATTTTGTCTTGCTCGATCTCTGGAAAGAGCTTTACATTCCCTGCTTTGACCGCTTTTATAAAAAGCTTGCTCCAGGGGCGATTGTCGTTGCAGATAACATCACTTTTCCTCCTGATTTTCGTCCAATAATGAAGGCTTATCAAGAATATGTCCGCGCTAAACCAGACTTAGATTCAATTGAAATCGAGATTGGTCAAGGTCTTGAGGTAACGAGAAAAGATATCTCTTGAAATCTGCTTTCCAGCGCGAGACTCGCAGAAGATTCTTTTCGTCTGGTAGTTCAACTTAAGCGGTACTGACCTACGGTTCGATGTATCCGCGCTGATTATAACGGGAGTCTCCACGGGGGAAGACAGATGAGTCTATCCCTCTTTCCGCAGATGGTGATGTAATACGTGATGATTACGCTATTGAGGTAGCAATAAAATCACCAAAATCGCATTATTCTCAGTAAAAATACTGATGTTCGGTCAAGATCGACGTATTACTTGACATGCTACAAACCGAAGTGCGGAATGTGGGGTCAAGGCTACTGATATATTGAGAAGGGCTTGTATTTCATTCCAGATTACCGCGCCGTGCCTGCTCCTGCTCGATTGCCTCGAAGATGGCACGGAAGTTGTTTGCCCCGAACCCGTTAAAAGTCCGTCGTTGCAGGAACTCGAAGAATGCTGTCGGGCGATCGCTCATCGGCTTAGTGAACATCTGTAGCAGATAGCCATTTTCGTCAAAGTCAACCATGATGTTGTACTTGGCAAGGACTTCAACATCCTCTTCGAGTTTAAGAGCCGCCTTACCGAGCAACTCGCGCAGGCGTGGGTAGTAACCAGACGGCACTTTGAGAGTCTCAACTCCGCGATCGCATAGAGCCTGCGATGAGGCGAAGATGTCGTCTGTCAGTACAGCGAAGTGCTGCGCTCCCGAGCCTCCGTGGTATTCAAGGAACTCTTCGATCTGATTCTTGCGAACACCGGAAGCAGGCTCAATCAGCGGGATCTTGATCCGCTCGCTCTGGTCCGCCATCACAATCGATCTAAGCCCAGAAAACTCCGTATGAACAATGGAGTCGTCGATAGAGAAGAACCGATGGAAACCAAGCACGCGCTCATACCACTCAACCAGAAGTTCCAAGTCTCCTTCAGGGATGTTCAGTCCAATGTGGTCCAAGGAAAGCCCGCCGACGCTCGCCAGTATGTCAGCAAGGGGATCGGGATCGTCGATCGCAACAAAGCCCGGTAGGAAAGTCGTACTGTTACCACTTCTCTCAATGAACGTGTGGGTGGTATCGCCCACCGTCTCGATCGTAGCAATAACGATCCGCCCATCGGGGTCTAGATACTCCTGCGGCTCCTGAAGTGACACTGCCCCCGCTGCCATTGCCTGCTCGTAAACAGATTTGCATTCGGTGACGCGGAAAGCAATGTCTCTGACAGCATCGCCGTGGCGAGCGAGATGTGCGTTGAATGTCTCGTTGCCTGGTGGCAGTGCCGAAGAGACAACCAGCGTCACTTCTCCTTGCCGAAGGGCGTAAGAGGTCCATGTACGACTCCCTGTTTCCAGACCTCGGTAGGCGAATAGGGAGAAGCCAAGCCGAGTCTTGTAGAAGCTTGCGGCTTGTTTGGCATTGCCAACCCAAAGCTCGATCCAGTCGAAGCCGAGATAAGATGAATTATGTCCAGACACATTCATAAAGTACCGTTGGGAATTTATTAACTTTAGTTACATTTTGCCAAATTATTGGCAAATGGCTCAAACCTTAGTTTACTATATTTTTGCCATCTAGGCCAAGCTTCTATTACTAGTAATAATTCGTCTCAAACAATCAAAAGATAGAGGAGAAAATCAATGACATCTGACGCAATTCGTAAAACTAGCTGAAGATGTACTTGAGCAATTAGAGGCTCTTTGTGAAGAGGAGAAAGCTCAGTTAGCCAAGAGGGTTAAGTTGCTCTATCCCGATGGACATCCTTTGCTTGTGGATCATAATGGCAAGTAACATAATGATGTAGAGACATTGCACCTGCTAGTCTCTACGGAAAATATTACCAACGATTGAGAATTGCTAAATCAAATTAACTAAGGCTTCGATTAAAGCTTGATTTTGCTCGTCTGTCCCCACCGTAATCCGCAACTTATCTTCTAAGCCAGCTTGCTTAAAGTACCTGACTAAAATGCCCAATTCTTTCAGTGCTAAATAAATAGATTCGGCATTTCCCTCTGGAGGAGTTGCTAAAACAAAGTTACCTTGAGAATCAAGGACTGTAAATCCGAGATTCTTTAAATCTACGACTAACTTACTGCGGGATATTTTTACTTTGTCTGCACAGGCATTTTTGTAGGCTTGATCTCGCATGGCGGCTGTGCCGACGGAAATTGCGATCGCGTCGATGTTGTAACTGTCTTTTACCTTAAATAACCCAGACAGTAGTTGCGGATTTGCCACGCCAAAGCCCATCCGCAAGCCTGCCAAGGAATAGCCTTTCGATAAGGTACGCAAAACAATGACGTTATCGAATTCTTCCACTAAGGGCAAAGCTGTATAGTCAGCAAAATCAACATAAGCCTCATCAATTGCCACAATTCCTGATACTGCACCTGCCAATTTTCTCAAATCGTCTAAAGGTACTAAATGTCCAGATGGACTATTAGGAGAAGCAATAAAAGTAATTGCCCCATTTGCCGCCACAAGTTCATCAATTGGTAACTGAAAATCAGAAGGATAAGGAATCTCAACTACTTGTGCAGGCTGGATTGCTGCTAAAGTGCGATATAGCACGTAAGTTGGCATGGGATATACGACTTTGCGATCGTTTCCTTCTGCACAGCAACGGACCAAAATATTCAGCAAATCATCGCTACCATTACCCACAATTATCCAATTAGCAGGGACTCCTAGGGCATCGCTTACCGCCTGACAAAAATCTCTCGCAAAAGGATCCGGATACCGCCGCAGCCACTCACTATCTAAATTGTGGAGTATCTCCATCGCTTTTGGAGAGGGGGGATAGGGATTTTCATTAGTATTGAGTTTGATAATTTTTGTCCCCGGTTTGGGTTGTTCCCCAGGAATATAGCCAGTCATGGCATCGACAGCGGGACGGAAGTAGCTCATAGTCAATGGTGGGAAATTAGATTGAGTTTGTCTATTTTATAACAAAAGCTGAGATACCTTACGGATGTAAAACAATCTTAAAGGGCAGCCTATTAGTATGGTGGAACAGACTTGTACTCATTAGTAGAATATAAAGTGCGTAATGATGCTTCATTTGAAAGTGATTACATGAAAGGTAGATATGGGGGAATCCCATATATCGGTAATTTAAAGTCTCTCATTCAATACCATCCTCATAATCCAGAGAAGGATAATCCATCAACAACAGTACATCTGTTAGTCAAGGAACTCAATAAGTTTATTCGATAGACAAGATTAAAGATATGTCTAATTACAAATTACTACCCTCTTGAGGATGTCCGCACTCTCGACAATAGGGCAGATGTTTGTAAGTAAAATTGTGACAGTTTCGACATTCGAGATATTGATAATAACCGCAGTGGGGACAATAGGTATCGTGGTGCTTAATTTTTTTTGCACACTTTATACAACGGGATTTTTGTACTCGGCTAGCTGCCTGAATCTTGGTATTAAAAACAGCCTTTTGAAAAAACTTGATAATGCCAAAACCAATCAGGGGAATCAGTAAGATATAGGCATAACTAATTAAGAAGAGTAACCCGCCAAAGATAGTGCTAATGATATCAAATAGAAATTGAAATATTGCACCGACTTGGAGAAATTTGAAGGTTTTCAGAATTAGTGGGATTAAAAAGATAACTAGCAAATGCCAACTCATCAGAGAGATGAGTCCATATCTTTTTCTTTGAGCCAGGTTGTGAATTGATAAAGTAATGAGAATTAGTGGGAATAGAAATAGGCATTGAAAAGCTAGTTGAATACTGGGATACCAAAATGATGCCTCCTTATGTCCTTTCTCAATGTCACTAAATTTATCGCTATTCTTCAAAAATGTGAAAAAATTAATGCTTTCTGGTTTAGCAAATAATTCAGTTTTCAGATTGGTAATTTCTTGCTTAAGTGTGGCAATCTTGCTACTATTTTGCTGTAACTGCTCTTTAGCTTTTTCTGCACCGACTTGATTAATAGATCGATTGCGAGGCTGACCTGCAATTTTCTCTAATAAGGTTGAGTTATATTGAGATCTAATAGTTTGATTATTTTGTTCAAGCTTACTGATTTCTATGTTTTTGCGATCGATGATTTTGATGGTATTTTGATTTTCTGAATTGTTAATCTTATCTTTGTATTCACCATAAGTTAGACAGGTTTGCGAAACTTTCCCTAGATGCCCTATTTCAACTTGTTGATAGGTTTGGCGAAAGTTGGTGGGATTAACTGTATTCGATGGTAATGACAGCCTTAATATTTCATAATCTTTATCTTTATTGCTATCTTTCTGATAATTGTCCCACTCGGAATAACAGGGGTAAGCCTGGTAAGGATCGATATGCCATCTGCTAATATCATCCAATCCAGAGAAAACATTAACTAAGATAAAAATGTCAATCAAAATAATGACAATCAAACTCAGTTTATTTAGTGGTTCATTCTCGATCGTACTCGATCTTCTGAAAAATTGATTTACAATAAGGCGTATTTGGTTAAGCATATTGTTTGTTTAGATGAGAGTGGATCGAAAAAGTTCTATGTCTAATTAATAGATATAGCAACCTCCAGGGCAGTTAAGCCGCTCTAAATTCATGAAACTATTGATTTTATAGCTTTCTTTCCTAGCCCCTAGTCCCTTGCTATAATTTATCTCTGTTTAAAATTACAAGTGGTTGGTATATGTGCAACTTATTTCTCAGGCACACTTCAAACAGAGTAAAAACCTACAAACAGTAGTTTAGATGTTGTTAGGATATATGCCACTTTCTTTTCTGGCACATTTTACAGGGATCGAAAACCTCTTACTTCTCATCTACGTTTTGCTTTCACTGCCCTAGATTCTATGGTAAATTCGGGAATATCTTGCAGTTCAGATTCGCTGAGGTTATATTGTTCGCAAACTAAGCTGAGACGAGTGCCAGTAGTTTTAACCATATTAACAGAATGGGTGAGATCCCCTTGAAAATATAGGAGTGTATTAACTTCTGGCTTAATTTGTCCTACTTGTTGTTTGTGACGGCACAGCACTAATTCTCCACCTTCTAGGTTTGGTGGTAATTGCACGTAAAGAACGCTAACCACTAGGGGCGGTTCAACTGTTTTACAATAAGATCGGAGAGATCGATCGATATGCGGCTCCACACGGGAACCTGATTGAAGTAGGAGGGGGTTGAGATAGAAGGCATTACAGTTAGATAGTAGTGCTAAATCTAGATAGGGTTTGAAGAAGGAGAATTTTTGTTCTACTTTCTCGATTTTTGAACGTTTAAACACGACAGAAAATCCTTTGGTGCCAATGAAGTCCCGGTTGAGGTTGTTGATGGTAAGATAAGGACAAGATAGAATTGCACCTCGGAGGTTATGGAGGTATGCGATATCGAAAGCGTTGGAGTGTTGAGAATAGTATTTCGACGACTTCATTCCGGTAATGATATATCAAAACAAAAGACTTCTATTTTATTAAACTACATAAATGCTCATCACGCTTCTGGCATCGATATCAAATTTAACGATACTTCTATTAACCATGAGCCATTAACTATCAGCAATTAGCAATTAGCAGTTACCCATTTAAGCCGATGAAAAAATTATTATTTATTTGCAGCCAGAATCGATGGCGCAGCCCAACAGCGGAAACGGTGTTTTCTGAGTATGAGGGGTTAGATGTAGACTCAGCCGGATTGGATAAAGAAGCGGAGATCCCATTATCTAGTGAGGCGATTGAGTGGGCAGATATGATTTTTGTTATGGAAAAGTCACATCGAAATAAATTGACAAGAAAGTTTCAACCATGGCTGAAAGGTAAACGAGTGATTTGTTTGGATATTCCTGATGAGTATGAATATATGGAACCAGCTTTGGTAGAGTTATTGAAGAGAAAAGTGCTGCCTTTGTTAGGAACTTTTTAGTATCAATGGGATGGAAGTAATCGCTTCTATCATCTCTGCTAGCATTAGCTTCGCACAAACAGGTTTGTAGTAAAGACTTTAGTGTCTGAAAGTGCAGACTTTTGGGCACTGAAGTGCCTACTACAAACAAGAGGGATTTAACCGGATATGGTATCAGTTATTCTAACAGCAGCAGGGATGGGGATGAGTTTCTAGCAAGGTTAGTGGGAATAAAGACTTTGGATTTTACCGATTGTCTTGGAGGGAGTGGGTTGGGTGATGATTTTTGCGATGGCATCCGATGCCGCAACCCCACCAGAGGTGCTAAATTTAGTCCAGGAGGATGAGGCTTGTCGCTTTTTGATGCTGTGGCTCAAGTCCGATATGATAAGATTTGGGGAAATGCGAGCAGCTTTGCTGCTACCGAAGGCAATCGCGATTTTTATTTTGGCATTAGTATTTCATAGCATTTTCTGAAGATGGTTGTCTAGTCGGATATTTCGGTTTGGTAATTCCCCCAATAACTCAATCTTCATAATGAGTATCAAAATAATTCTGTTTGATTTTGATGGCACGATTGCGGATACTTTCGATGCCTTAGTCAATATTGCTAATGGTTTAGCTGGTGAATTTGGCTTTAAACCATTGACTCCAGAGGAAATTCCTATAGTTAAAACCTTGACGGCACGACAACTTATTGAAAAATCTGGTATTTCTATTTTCAAAATACCACCTCTTCTTCAGAGAGTCAAATCAGATTTGCGCCAATATATTGAGACATTAAGTCCAATTATTGGCATTAAAGAATCTCTCCAACAATTAAAAAATGATGGGAATATTCTGGGAATATTGACGACTAATTCACAAGAGAATGTTCGATTATTTTTACACCAACACAAAATGGAATACTTGTTTAGTCATCTTTATTCAGAAAGTACGATTTTTGGAAAAAATAAAATACTGAAGAAATTCTTATCTCAACATAATTGGATTCCAGAAGAGGTTATTTACGTGGGAGATGAGGCTAGAGATATTGAGTCTTCAAGAAAGGCTCATATTAAGGTTATTGCTGTGACTTGGGGATTTAATGCACCAGAAGTTTTAGCGAAACACAATCCAGATTTTTTGATTCACCATCCTCGTGAATTAATTGAAATAATTCGACAGATATAGCAACTGCTACATCGGTTAGAGCAGAAATATAGCAAGGGACTAGGGGCTAGGGAAGAAAGCTGTAAAATCAATAGTTTGAGGAATTGAGAATGTCTTAACCGCCCTGGCGGTTGCTATAATTGTCAATTGTCAATTGTCAATTGTCAACTGTCAACTGTCAACTGTCAACTATCAACTGTAGCGATTAGCCATTAATCTTGTGCTTGCAGATTTTGCAAGTAATTATCCAGATTATGGTTGTCAGAAATTGTTTCTTTGTGGAAGGTAAAGCTGATGGGTATCCCGATGTGTTGAAAAATTAAATTACTCGCAATATTCGATAATACTAACTTTAATGATAGCTCTACAGTTGTGTCGTTAAGACCTAATTCTGAGGGATGAATATGGAATGTTGGTAGAGGCAAGGTAGGGACGATATCTTCGGTATTGAAAATACGCCAAGAGACTATCCCAGAATTGAGATATTTTTTGGCAAAGTCAATATCACCAGTGCGAGGACTGCCAAAGGTGTAAGATATAGGTTTAAAGCTGGTGTTAGATATAATATCAGCAGCACATAAATCAGCTATTGATCCACCTAGACTATGCCCCGTCAGGAAAATATTGGCAAGAGATGGTATTTGCTTCTTGAGATTATTGAGAGCCGAAATAATCTGTGTCGATAGTTTCCGGTAAATATCATTAAAACCTTTAGTAGTTTGACCCCAACCAGCTAGATAATCAACTTGTTTAATAGCGACATCATCAATCCATTCAAAGGGGGTTCTCGTACCTCTGAAAATGATATAGCAATTGTTATCTTTCGTGGCAATAAAACCGAAAGGAACAACCTCTCCATTTGGTTGCTTAATTTTACATTCTATCACTATAGTATATCCAGGAGGCTGCCATGACTGCTTAGTGGCAGGGGTGCTGCGCTGTTCAAACTGAGTATAGCTATGCTTAATTAAAGCACCAAGTTCAAGAGCGCGATCGCGAACGAAACCTTTTGGATATAACACGATCAGATTCTCCTTCGTTTTTCCTCAATACCATATCCTGTCTTAACCCGATCAGTATATAGGGATATCCACACTAATAACATGTCGTTTTGTTACATTTTTTTTCTTTGAACAAATGGGACAGCGGCTCCCCAGGTTGCTAGTCCCTAATCCCTAATAGACAGGATAGAAACAACCAACAACCCAAAACTAACAACCAATACTTTAAATATCCACTCCCCAATCTCCATTTCCCAATCGTCTCAATTCCTGTCGCAATCCAGCAATTTCTACACTATAGCTTCCGGAAGTACCCATCTCGATTAACTGCATTTTTTTCTGAACTAAATTTTCCGCAACTTGAAATAAAGCTCGTCTTTGTTCCCTACTCATCCCCAAAAATGTGAAAGTATTTGAATTGGATAGGCATAAGGCTTCATAACACTCAAAAGAGAGAAAATCCGGCACTTCATCGCTGAGATAGATTCGGAGTTGCTGGCGAGCTATATATCTGTTTACCAACAATAATAAGATTGTCAATAGTGCCAGCGCCATATAATTGAACAAAGACATTAACCATAACTTTTCTTGAAGCAGAATTAAGGCAATATTGTGAATGACATGGGCTAAGATTGCGGCAATCAATCCACCCAAAATTAGCATAACTTTTTGGGAAGTAACATGAGTGTATCGGGCAAAACCGAAACCAATTCCGACTAAGGCAGCCCAAAAAGCTTCCATCCCACAAAATACAATACTATGGGAGAAAAATACTTGTATCCACTCTTCCCAAGTTTGGGTTTGGCTTGTTAAATCAAAGATATTATCTACATAAGCAAATCCTAACCCTAGAGTTGCGCCATAAACAATACCATCTACCCAGCCATTAAACTCGCGACGGCATCTCAGATAAATAATCGCCACGAGGATTCCTTTGAGGGTTTCCTGAGTGACGGCGATACCAATAAGTGCTTTTAACGGGTTATCTTCCCAAGTTGCCTCACTGAAAATGGGGGTAGCTGAGATGGGAAAAATATATGGCAAAATCTGGTCAAAAGTAATAGCGAGTATACTTCCACAGGCAAAGGCATTGATGAGGGAAGGGAGAGGTTTTTTCTCGAATCGGTCAATATTTGCGAGGGAGGAAGTGTAAAAGTATACGGGAATTGCCAGTACAATGGCAGTGATGAGAAGTCTCTCCATGAGAATCTTTCTATGTCAGATTGGTAGTTAAGCTGAATTACTGCTTATTTTTCAGCTTAACTCATTAACAAGAGGTTGGAGGTAAGAGATGATGGATTAACAAGAGGCAAGAGGCAAGAGGTGAGAGGCAAGAGGCGAGAGAAGAGAGTCTAGAAGCTGGAGAAGAGAAGCTATCTTATTAAAACTTAAACTCCAAACTCCAAACTTAAAAATCTCTACCCCATACCCCTTATCCTTAACAGGGTACTAGGGCATCAGTACGATACAGTACTCTCAAATCCTCTCGATCTAATTCTACAGGCGTACCGCTTTTAATTAATTCTGCAAAATCTTCATTGGGAACCATAAAACAGAGGGCATATAAACGCCCCCTCCCTGTATTTCTAATTTCATGAATTCCCGTTGGTGGCACTAATAAACTATCTCCTGCCCGAATTGGCACGATTTTCCCGTCACAGATTGCCATCCCTTCTCCCTTGAGGATAAAAAACATTTCTACGGCTATTTGATGGCGATTGGGTGGAGTTTTGCCTCCTTCATCAAAAATTTCTACGCAAAAGGTTAATGACGCATCTGCGATCGCAGGATCGAATACAATAGCTAAACGGTTGGTGTCATGAGGGCTAATCCGATAGGCACGGTAGTCTTTGGGTGACTTGATTACGGGAATCATACAACGAGAATCCATTTCTTGTTACTCCTAAAATTGCTTCCATCTGGTGGGCTATGGTATCTCAGCCTAAACAAACAACTCATCACTAATAACCAATAACACACCACGGATGACCTCTACTAAATAACTACATTGCCTGGATAATTAATTCAGAATTGGTAACAAAGCCAAAACATTGGTTGACGTTGTAAATAGTTGCTTGGTAGCAATAGTCTGGTGAGGTGGTGGCAGAACAGTCTTTAACCAAGATGCAGTCGTAACCGAGGAAGTTGGCATCTTGTAATGTCGCCATGACGCACTGATCTATATTTACTCCTGTGAAGAAAAGTGTAGTTTTGCCTAGGTTTCTTAAAATACTATCTAAGGGTGTATCCCAAAATCCACTCATGCGATATTTATCGATGTGGATATCTTCTGGTTTTTGCTCCAATTCATCTAATATTCCTGCTGCCCAACTATCTTTAATCAGAACTTTTGCACCATTTTTAGGCAGGGAATCTCCTAATCCGATTCCTCCTCCTGTCGGATTATAAACATGTCGCAGTGCCGGACTAATATTGAGTAAGTCGGGACGATTTCCCCAGTTTAGCCATATCACGGGAACATTTTGCGATCGCAATTTTGCTAGTAAGGTATTTAAAGGTTTAATCGGGGCGCGATTGGCTGTAATATCTACTCCAATATGTGCTAACCAACCATCACTATGACAGAAGTCATTCTGCATGTCGATGACTAGTATTACCGATTTCGCTAAATCTAGGTGTAGTGTTTTGGTTTCGGTTGTCAGCCTGATGGGCTGGGGTGTCAAGGGGGGACGGGTGAGATCCGCGATTCCTTCGTTCACCATCCAACTATTCGGTGCTACACCCAATCTCCGTAAATCTTGATTCATCTTCATTCTTTAACAATGCCAATGCTTAAATTTTGCTTCGTATCTTACAATACTGATGTCTGCTTTATGGTAGCCTAACCGTTCTGGTCAATTATGGATTAAACTAAATTTTTTTATAAATCTTGATGAATCCCTAATGGTTAATCTCAAGGACGGTTGTGTCTGTAGCATCGGAGCAAGGTGAAGCATTCGGATCTAAAACTCCTGGTTTACGATATTAGGATGGATGTTAAGCCAATGGTTTAAATTTGAGGGTGAAGCATTCGGATCCAAAAATCCTGGCTTACAATCGATGATATCGACCGAATACTTCACCCCTACAGAACCTATCCTAACCTACATGATATAATACCTAATACCATGGCCTAAAAATTGCCATTGACAATTAGCAATTAGTAATTATCAGCGTACATCAACACCTATAAATGTCATCTTTTATCTACCGATACCCACCATTGCAACCAGGAATTTTAGTTAAACGGTACAAGCGATTTTTTGCCGATATTCAACTAGAATGCGGAGAAATAATTACAGCACATTGTCCTAACACTGGTCCGATGACAGACGTTTCTACTCCCGGTAGCCCAGTTCAAGTATCTCGCTCAGATAACCCAAAACGGAAGCTATCTTATACATGGGAAATGATTCAAGTCCAAGAAAAGGGAATGGAAAACAGCAATATTACGGAAAATCGAGGTACTTGGGTAGGGATTAATACAGGTTTACCTAATCGGGCGATCAAATTACTATTAGAACAACAACTAATTCCTGAATTAGCCGATAGTTATAGTAAAATTAGCACCGAAGTGGTCTATGGAAGCCAACGGAAAAGTAGGGTAGATTTTCTCCTAACTGGCGATGAATGGCAGCTTCCCATCTATTTGGAAGTGAAAAACGTGACTTGGTGTGCAGGCTCAACAGCATTATTTCCCGACACCGTAACCACTCGCGGACAAAAGCATTTACGAGAATTGCAAGAATTAATACCGCAAGCCAGATCTGTTATGCTGTATTTTATTAATCGCTCTGATTGCGATCGCTTTGCTCCGGGCGATCGTGCCGATCCCCTTTACGGTAAGCTATTGCGAGAGGCTGTTGCTGCTGGCGTGGAAGTCTTACCCTGTCGTTTTAATGTTACCCCAGAAGGTATCCGTTATTTAGGTTTGGCTAAGTTTGAATAGTTATTGGTTATTGGTTATTGGTTATTGGTTATTGGTTATTAGTCATTGATTTTAAATAAAAGACTAAGGACTCAGGACTAATTAGTTATTGGTTATTTGTTGGTGATTGATAGCGACTTAATACAAAAAAATCATTAATAAGATATTATTTATTTTCCACTGTCCACTTACCAAGTCTTACTACCTACTCCCCCAAAAGTGCAACTAAACCAAGTCATTATTGTTCATAAAGCTAGAGATCCCTACAGTAAAATGTGGGCAGAAAAATGTGCCCGACAATTAGAACAACGCAATTGTCGAGTTTTAATTGGACCAAGTGGTGCAAAAGATAATCCATACCCAGTATTCTTAGCCTCTGGAATGCAAACGATTGATTTAGCAGTAGTATTAGGAGGTGATGGAGCAGCCTTAGCAGCAGCAAGACATTTAGCCCCCGAAGGTATTCCCATTTTATCAGTGAATGTCGGGGGACATCTGGGGTTTTTAACCGAACCTTTTGAGGAATTCAAGAATACCGAAGAAATTTGGGATAGATTGTTAGAAGATCGCTATGCTATCCAGCGGCGGATGATGGTACAGGCAGGAGTATTTGAAGGCGAGCGCATTGATGGAGAATCAGTTAAAACTAGAGGAGGAGATCTCAAAGATCATCGCTATTTAGCCCTCAATGAAATTTGCATTAAACCAGCTTCTGCGGATCGGATGATTACCTCAATTTTAGAAATGGAAATAGATGGAGAAGTAGTCGATCAATATCAAGGAGACGGTTTAATTGTTGCCACACCGACAGGTTCTACTTGCTACACGTTATCTGCTAACGGTCCTATTTTACATGACGGGATGGAAGCCATAGTTGTTACGCCAATTTGTCCCTTAAGTTTGTCCAGTCGTCCCCTAGTTTTACCTTCAGGTGCAGTTGTCAGTATTTGGCCTTTAGGAGACTACGAACTTAATACCAAATTGTGGATGGATGGAGTTTTAGGAACAGCAATTTGGCCGGGACAAAGGGTAGATGTGCGGATGGCAGATTGTTATGCAAAATTTATCATATTGCGAGAAAATAACTCCTATTACCAGACATTAAGAGAAAAGCTGCAATGGGCTGGTGCGAGAATTCGCTACAATAACGATCATCGTAATTAACTATCCCAATCAAATCCATGAGCAAACTAATCGCATTTGGCTGGTATGGTGGAAAATTTAACAACTTAAACTGGCTTCTACCTCTACTGCCCGAATCAACTCACTACTGCGAACCTTTTGGCGGCTCGGCGGCTGTTCTAATTAATAAAAAACCGTCTCCTGTAGAAACTTATAATGATATTGATGGAGAAGTTGTTAACTTTTTTCGAGTTCTCAGAGACAACTCAGATGAGCTTATTAAGGCTATTGGATTAACTCCATTTTCCAGGGAAGAATTGAGAAGTGCCGTAGAAGAATCAACTACAAATTTATTAGAATTAGAGAGGGCTCGTCGCTTTTTTGTCCGTGCCCGTCAAGTGAGAACAGGTTTAGCCCAAACAGCAAGCGCTGGCAGATGGGCGCATTGTAAATTAACCAGCCGTGCGGGAATGGCGGGGGCAGTTTCTCGCTGGTTAGGAAGTGTTGAAGGATTATCTGAGATAGTACAAAGGCTGTTGCGGGTTCAAATAGAAAATGCTCCAGCAATTGAAGTTATTCAACGGTATGATAGTGAGGAAACTTTTTTCTATTGCGATCCTCCTTATCCTCATGAATCACGCGGAGATTCTAACGCTTATGGATATGAGATGACAGATAAGGATCATCAAGAGTTATCTGAAGTATTTCGCAATATTAAAGGTAAAGTTGCTCTGTCAGGTTACCATTGTAAATTGATGGATACTTTATATTGGATACTTTATATAAAGATTGGCATTATATTGAGAGCCATCCTAAACAGTGCTTTTCCGTGAAACAACCTCGAACAGAGGTACTTTGGATTAATTATGACCTGCCACAGGAAGAAAAGGAATGGAACAACCAAGAGAAATCCTCAATGCCGCTTTTCGACGCGCTATCAGTAAATTGGGAGAGTCATTCGATGTAATCGATGAAGAAGTGCAAAACTATGCTAGATCGTTATATCAAGAAACTGGCGGTATAGAATTTGTTATTCTAGATTCCATTGGTTTCATTAGGCATTTTCTCCACCTCTTTCACAGATTGAGAAGTACTTTTCTAGAAACCTATCAAGCATTGATTTTAGCAGAGCCTCAAAGCGCTGTCAGTCAGCCCGTCAAAGAGGCTTTTCTGGCAATGAGGCAAACAGCAGAAGCAGGTGTGGCAGAATGTTAGCTAAGGATAAGCATTTTTCACGATCGAGTTTTTTGTCCAAATAGTCGAGATCTTAAACACTGTATGATTCAAGCAACCGAATACAAAGCAAGACGGGAACAATTAATGAGCAAAATTGGCAGCGGTACGGCAATATTTCACAGTGCCCTCCCTGCAGTTATGCACCATGATGTGGAGTATAATTTTCGCCAAGATAGTGACTTTTATTATTTAACAGGGTTTAATGAAGCGGAAGCAGTAGCAGTCATTGCACCTCATCACGCGGAACATAAATTTGTCCTATTTGTGCAACCTAAAGACTGGGAGAAAGAAGTTTGGAGCGGTTATCGCACAGGTGTGGAAGCGGCAAAGGAAAAATATGGGGCAGATGAAGTTTTCCCGATTAATGAATTGGAGGAGAAGTTACCCAAGTATTTGGAAAAGGCGGATCGGATTTACTATCATGTCGGGCGGGATCGCAATTTTAACAATACCATCATTTCCCATTGGCAGCGCTTGATGGCAACTTTTCACAAGCGGGGAACCGGACCGATGGTGCTAGAATCTACAAATCGGATTATGCAAGCCATGCGGATGATTAAGAGTCCCGCAGAATTGGCAATGATGCGTCAAGCAGTGGCTATTTCTGTTGATGCCCATAACCATGTCCGCGAATTTGCTAAACCGGGAATTTACGAGTACGAAATCCAGGCTGAATTAGAACATATTTTTCGCTTAAGAGGCGCATTAGGACCAGCTTAT
Organism: Cyanobacteria bacterium UBA11153; assembly: GCA_003511885.1. Classification (GTDB taxonomy): domain Bacteria; phylum Cyanobacteriota; class Cyanobacteriia; order Cyanobacteriales; family Coleofasciculaceae; genus Limnofasciculus. The sequence goes on along the minus strand of DOIX01000355.1, from coordinate 8,736 downwards.
CCATCTATTGTCGCCTCTGGTAGTAATAGTTGTATCCTCCATTATGTAGAAAATAATCGCAAAATGGAGGATGGAGATTTACTCTTAATTGATGCCGGATGTTCTTGTGGATATTACAATGCCGATATTACCAGAACTTTTCCCGTTAGCGGTAAATTTAAACCAGAACAAAAGATTTTGTACGAATTAGTACTCAAAGCCCAATTAGCCGCAATTGATCGAGTTAAACCGGGCAATACTTACAACCAAATTCACGATACTGCGGTGCGAGTATTAGTCGAAGGATTGATGGATTTAGGATTATTAGCTGGAAACATTGAAGAGATTATCAAAGAAGAAAAATACAAACCATTCTACATGCACCGTACCGGACATTGGTTAGGATTAGATGTTCACGATGCTGGTATTTACAGGCATGGAGAAGAAGTTTGGCAAACTTTACAACCCAATCAAGTTTTAACAGTCGAACCCGGACTTTATATTAGTGCGGAAACGAAACCAGTGGAAGGACAACCAGAAATTCCTGACAGGTGGCGCGGGATTGGGATTCGGATTGAGGATGATGTTTTAGTTACTGAATTGGGGCATGAAGTGTTAACTGCTGGGGTTTCTAAGTGAGACTCTCCCGGTTAGAAATCGGGAGGTTTTTTAATAAGCTGCTGCGCATTTAAACCGGATATTTTCAAGTTAGGGAAAAAGTCATCAAATCAAACCTTCTTCCCTGCTCCCCTGCACCCCTGCTCCCCCTCATTCAAAACAGATAAATTAAATGCGTAAAGGCTTACAACATCCTCTCTAATAGGGAGCTGTATAATCGGGTATGTAAAGGCGAGCAGACAGCCAGATAAAATCCTTAGCTACAACTAGGGAAAACGACGCTTTTCCGGAATCGATAAACTGTATAAGAATAAATGCAAAATTTCTAGAGGAGACATTGGGGGACTATGAATCATCAAGTCATCACTACCCGGATGGAAATGAAATCGCAGATTCCGAGCTTCATTATCGTGACCAGGTAGATTAAGATCGAAGCGTATAAATCTAACTGAACTTTCTTCAGGAAATCGCATCTCGAAATTGAAACCGATTATTTCTGCTGGTTTTTGGGTTTCATCTACCAAAATAGCGAAATCAAACCAACATTTATCAAATCGCTCAAAATGTGGAATATCTTTACTTCGTTTAAAATTTCGCTGCCCTCCTATAATCTCGAATATTTCTTTGCCATATTCTGCTGCTCGATCTAACTTGAGTAGATTATGAATTTCATGGATTTTATTGTTTAAAATTCCTTCATTGTGAGCGTTAGTTAAACATTTCAAAATTTCAGCCCGCAATACTTTGGCTTGTTTGACAGTTAGTGGTGTAGTTTCTTGCAAACGGTGCTGAACTTTATGACAAATCTCATTCCAGCTATTATTATCGCTCAATTAAATCCTCCCGATTTAGTAGAATCAGCCACTCTCCATATTCAGGATCCGATGGTAATTTATGAGCTTTTGCTAGTTCAATCACTTCAGAGTTAGATAAACCTAAATATTCTTGAAGTGCTAATAATCTTTCTTGACGTTCATCTGCCGTCAGCAACTCTCTCCCTCGATCAAAAAGATAAATCCTTGAACCCAGCCAACTAGCAAAATTAGGTGCAAATCTAGATAAAGATTCTATAGATTCTGAAGCTAAAACTAGCACGCCTCCACGTTTCTTTGCTAGGCGACTTCTCGCATAATCAAATTCACGCCAGTTATCTCGATTCCAGGATTCTAAATCATAAAGTACGAGATAATCTTCTGCGGTATTTTCAACAGATATAATCAGATTAGTTGCTCCATTTTTCCCCGAAATAACTCCTATCTCACATTCGGTAAAAATACCGATAGTTTCTTTCAAATCTTCAATAACTTCACTTAAGTATGAAGATGATACAACAATAGCTGACCAAACATTCCCATTAGGTTGAGAGCCGACTCTCTGCAAAAAATCATCGAGTGAAATAGATCTAATCATTCAAATTACTCCCTACCTTTGATTGCGGAATTAGTGGCTCAAGTGTGGGATGAACTACATAGCGTCTTACTGGATATCTATACTCTAGAATGCGATTAGTAACTAGTAGTCTAATATCTTCATCTGTTCTAGGAATAAACTTACCTTCTCTTAAAAGATGTTCAATAATTTCAATTTCCTTATCTGAAATACCAAGTAGTTTTGCTCTTCCCAATGAATCTACCGCTGCTTCAACGTGTTTTTCTTGAATCCGATCGCTATCTAATAGATACGCTTCCTCGATTGATGCTTGTGTCAAGTTGATTAGATCTCGCATCACTCCACCAGAATAGTGAATGAGGCTTTTGATTGCAGATTGTTCCATGAAACCATCAGCAGCACGAACCTTAATAATATTTTCAAAAAAAGTGAAAGCATCTGGATCTTTATCTACATCGAAACAGTGTTGATAAATTAAATAATTTACCGATTGCTCGATAGTATCTCTATAGCTACCTAATGTGGCAATTAGGGGCGCGACTAATACCACTCCAATATCCATTGATGAAATGGTTTTTAGATCTGAAGTAACTAGCTGTGAAAAGACTTGGACATTATCAAGCCGATCTAATCCATCAAGTAGCATAATAAATTTGCCGTATTTTTTTTTTGCAATATTATTCAGTTGATTCAGGGATTGCAAATATTCTGGAACATCGATATTATTTGTTGGGTTTGGATTAAGAATACCTTTATGATTTATAACTACTTCAGTAGATCTATTCATGAGAGTTTTGGGCATTTTAGTCAAATTTTCTACCAGTCGCTCCAGATCTAAATCTAACCTAGAGGGTGATATTTTTCTCTCTGAGTATCCAAATGCGTATTTATGAATTGATTCCTTAGCTTTCTTAACAGATTGTTCTTTCATATCTTTCACCAATTCAGCTATTACTATCCCAGTAATTGCTGTGAGTGTTCCTACGACAATTTCAGAAAGATCTGTATATAGACTTACATCAACATAATGAGCGTAGATATCTTCTAATTCATTAAGACTATCGCGCATTACTAAAAGCTCAGTTGTCTTACCTGAACCAATCCCGCCTATTAGTAGATGCGTGGAAGATGGACGTAATGCCAAACGGTGCGATATAATCTCACTAGCAGATTTTTTACCTTGGTTTACATAGCAGCCACTTTCAATTGTTGCTCTGGGATCTCCGGATCCCTCGAAAGCAGCCATCTGTTGTCTGAAAAATTGGAGCCGATTGGACATAATAATACCTACGGCGTATCAAATAAGGTTGAATCTCATATCAATATTAACTCAATTGGCTAGTTATATCGAGCTAGGTTGCTAAAATTGCTAATTGCTAATTGCTAATTGCTAATTGCTGTACTATTCTCCTCCCATCTTCCTCGCCGCTTCCTGAAAATCATTAGCAGCTTGAATAGTCGCCGCCACATCAAAAAAGCCAGCCGCGATCGCAGGTGATAATGTAAATGTATTCAAGCCTTGACTGGCAAGGAATGCAATATCATCCACACTGCGAATACTCGCTACTAAAATTCGGGTGGTGCTGCCCAGACTTGATATAATTTTGCCCATAGCTGCGATATCTTCACGCCCATTCCGTCCCAAATCGTTAATCCTGCCTAAATAGGGAGCTGTATAATCAGCATGTAAGGCGGCTGCGATCGCAATTTGGTGGACGGCATATACTCCTGTTAGGGTAATTTTCACCCCTGCGGCAATTAGTTGAAAGGCGGCTTGAGTGCCGATTTTAGTGATGGGTACTTTAACGATAATGCGATTGTCTATAGCTGCTAATTTTTTACCTCTTTCTACCAATGAATCCACAGAAGTTCCCCAAGTCTGAAGTTGGATTTCTTTTGCGCCTAAATTAAATCCTTCTTTCGCTAAAGAAGCCAATGCTTCTATTGTACAGTTAACTTTATCTCTTTCTAATAAAAGTGGATTTGTCGTGACTCCATAAAATAAACCAGTTGGTAACCAGTTTTGCCACTCTTTAGTGTCGGCGGTATCGAGAAAGAGGCGGATTCCTGAAGTGTCAGTTTCCGGTAGTGATGTAGGGAAATCATTCTGAATCATAAGATAAGCTGAGACGCAGCTAAATTGAATAAAGACAAAGATAATTGATTCCTCAGCAGATGCGCTACGCTGATAACAAATCATCATAAAATATCCCGGTGCAACCTCAACCATGTTTAAACCTATATATAAAATCAGCAAACCCCTCATCCTCTTCCCCCTTGCCCTCTGTCTCACCCTCCTCCTCTATCTCCCCTGGGTGAGTGCGAAACAACCACCCAAACCTAAACCCCAAGATTGGCAAATTGATGGGATAGTGGCGGCACTTGATGATAGTTATCCTCAAGTTAAGCAATATGCTTTCTATGAATTATGGGAATATGACAAGCAAGACTTGAAATTGGTGCTGAAAAAACCAGAGGATATTGCACAGAAAGCTATCAACTTACTCAAAGATGAAAAGGTTAACTCAGATATTCGTAGTAGTGCCGCATTAGCATTAGGAAATATGGGAGAAGCAGGGGCTAAATATGTCTCAGATATCATTAACTTCCTCAAAGATGAACAGGATAATCCATTTGTTCCCGGCAGTGTCATATTAGCCTTGGGAAATATGGGAGAAGCAGTAGCTAAATATGTCCCCGATATCCTCAACTTTCTCAAAGATGAAAAGGTCGATCCAAATATTCGTATAATTGCCGCAGCAGCGTTGGTAAATATGGGAGAAGCAGGGGCTAAATATGCTCCTGATATCGCCAACTTACTCAAAGATGAAAAGGTTAACTCAGATATTCGTAGTAGTGCCGCATTAGCTTTGGGAAATATGGGAGAAGCGGGGGCTAAATATATCCCTGATATCTTCAACATCCTCAAAGATGAAAAGGTTAACTCAGATATTCGTCGTAGTGCTGCATTCGCTTTGGGAAATATGGGAGAAGTAGGGGCTAAATATGCTCCCGATATCGCCAATATCCTCAAGGATGAAAAGATTGACTCATCTATTCGTAGTAGTGCCGCAGCAGCGTTGGGAAATATGGGAGAAGCAGGGGCTAAATATGCACCTGATATTCTCAACTTCATTAAAGATAAAAAGATTGACTCATTAATTCGTAGTAATGCCGTATATGCTTTGGGAAATTTGGAAGAAGCAGGGGCTAAATATGCCCCCGATATTGCCAACATCCTCAAAGATGAAAAGGTTGAGTCATCTCTTCGTAGTAGTGCCGCATTAGCTTTGGGAAATTTGGGAGACGCAGGGGCTAAATATGCCCCTGATATCGCCAACATCCTCAAAGATGAAAAGGCTGACTCATTAATTCGTAGTAGTGCCGCATTAGCTTTGGGAAATATGGAAGAAGCAGGGGCTAAATATGCCCTCGATATCGCCAACTTACTCAAAGATGAAAAGGTTGAATCATATATTCGTAGTAATTCCGCATTAGCTTTGGGAAATTTGGGAGAAGCAGGGGCTAAATATGTCCTCAATATCGCCAACTTACTCAAAGATAAAAAAGTGGAATTATTAATTCGTATTAGTGCCGTAGATGCTTTGGAAAATATGGGAGAAGCAGGGGCTAAATACGTTCCCGATATCCTCAACTTCCTCAAAGATGAACAGGTTCACTCATTAATTCGTAGTAGTGTCGCCGAAGCTTTGGGAAAATTGGGAGAAGCAGGGGCTAAATATGTCCCTGATATCCTCAACTTTCTCAAAGATGAACGGGTTGACTCATCTATTCGTCGCAGTGCCGCAGAAGCTTTGGGCAAAATCCGAAAACTGGAATTAAAAGAGGTTGTTGTTGTCCTAAATAATGTCTACATACCTAATCAACAATATGTTAATTTTGAAAATTGGCGATTTTTCACCTATTTCTTAGGTGGGGGTACAGATGAAGTAAAAACACTCCTCCAATGGCTGGGAAATCCTCAATCCCTTCCCACTCAAGTCAACTACGCAGAGGGAAAGACAACACTATCACTTTTTGCTGATATTTGGACACCAAGTCAGGAATTAAAACCATTACAAACAGACTTAGCTGATAAAATAGCGGAAGTTATCCGCCGAGTTAATTGGAAACGAGAGGATATTTCCTTACTGGAAACTCATTACAACAATCTGAAGGATGGCGGATATAGTCAAGCTGATACGGTATTGTCAGCGTTGAATAATTTGAAAGGTTTGCGGTGATTTGGGAAGAAGGTAAAGGGTATTGATTGATATCCGACATACCGACAGAGATTAAAATCTCTGTCTCATAGCTAAAGTCGGTTAAAACCGACTGAAAAAATGATTTCCCAACAATTTTAGTCCGTTTTAACGGACTTAAGCTGTTAGACAGTGGTTTTAACCACTGGCGGATTGTGGCTGGCAGGTTGTGACTGGCGGATTATTTCTATCAGGTGGATATAAAGAAGCAAATACAGTCGAGTCAGTCATGAATAAGTTAGGTGTTTGACAGTGGATTTTCAATGCTAGAAAAACAATGATGATTCATGCTGCTTTTTGATTTACTTTCATCTCTCTGAATCTCCTGGAAAATTTCACACAAAACCCAAAGCCAGATCCACTTGTTGCCGCAAATTATCCAACGTGGTAGAATTATCCAAAACTACATCAGCACGAGCAATTTTCTCCTCAAGTGATAACTGACTATTAATTCGGGCTTCTGCTGCTGATGAAGAAATGCGATCGCGTTTCTTTATCCGCTGTATTTGTTCCTCACCATCGCAGGAAACTACCCATATTTCTGTAACTAAATCTGTCATATTCGCTTCAAATAGTAAAGGTATTGCTAAGACGATGATATTTCCCACTTCTCTAGCAATTTCTGATTCAAAGCGATGGCGCACGTAGGGATGAATCTGTGCTTCTACCCATTGTCTTTCCGCTGGATTATTAAAGATAATCTCGCCCAAACTTTGCCGATTCAGAGTACCATCTGATAATTGTACTTTCTCACCGTAGCGAGCAAAAATTTCCCTTAAAATTTCTGTACCAGGTTTCACTGCTTCCCTGGCGTAGATATCCGCATCTAAAATGGGAAGTTGGTAAGTTTCAGCTAGGTAATTTGAGACTGTTGTTTTGCCTGTGGCGATGCCGCCTGTGATGCCAATAATGCGTTTCAAGATTGTCAGTTATAATAATTTTGGGTAAGTGGGTGGATCTAAATTAGGGATTAATTATTATCAAAAATCTTCTTCTTACCCTCCTCCCCTGCCCCCCTGCCTCTTACCCCTAGCCCCTCTGAAGAGGACACTTTAAGATAAATTGGAGATTGACTGGATTCAGGACGATAACTGTGACTTTTAAAATTGGTTTACTAGGATTGGGAACGGTTGGTACGGGGACAGCACAGATTTTACTAGACTCTTCTGGGCGGAATCCTCTCCTCCATGAAATTGAGATTCATCGCGTTGGGGTGCGCTCCCTGGATAAGCCCAGAAGCGTAGCACTGCCACCAGAAATAATTACCACAGACTTAGAGGCAATTGTCACTAACCCAGAAATTGATATTATTGTCGAATTACTGGGAGGATTGGAACCTGCGCGATCGCTAATTTTACAGGCAATCGCTCATGGTAAGCATATCGTCACTGCCAATAAGGCTGTTATTTCCCGATATGGGGCGGAAATTTTCACGGCGGCGGAAGAGGCGGGAGTTTATGTCCTCCTGGAAGCGGCTGTGGGGGGTGGTATCCCGGTAATTCAAGCTCTGAAGCAGTCTTTGGGGGCAAATCGGATTCGCAGTATCACTGGCATTGTTAACGGGACAACTAATTATATTCTCACCCGGATGGCAACTGAGGGGGGTGATTTTGAGGATATTCTCGCCGATGCTCAGAAGTTAGGTTACGCTGAAGCTGACCCGACTGCTGATGTGGATGGCTTGGATGCAGGGGATAAAATTGCCATTTTGGCTTCTTTGGCTTTTGCCGGAAGGATTAAATTAGAGGAAGTCCATTGTGAAGGGATTCGCCAAGTCAGTGCGGCGGATATTGCTTATGCTCAGAAATTAGGATTTACGATTAAATTACTGGCTGTTGCTAAACGAGAAGAGAAGGCGTTAACTGCCGAATCGATAGAGTCAGAAATGCTCCAAGTTAGAGTCCATCCTACTTTAGTGCCCCACAGTCATCCGTTGGCGAGTATTAATGGGGTTTACAATGCCATTTTAGTGGAAGGAGAACCCCTGGGACAAGTGATGTTTTTCGGTCCTGGTGCTGGTTCCGGAGCCACAGCCAGTGCAGTAGTATCGGATATTATGAATATTGCCGCTGTCTTGAAAACCGCTGGCGAGTCTCATCGATTGCATCTTCTTTTAAGCTGCCTCCATCAACATTATTGCGCGATCGCGCCCATATCCGAACTCATTAGCCGTTTTTATGTCCGTTTTCTCACTAAAGACTTACCTGGGGTGATTGGTTATTTAGGAACCTGTTTTGGCAAGCACAATGTCAGTTTAGAATCAATTGTCCAGATTGGATTACGGAATAATGTCGCAGAAATTGTCGTCGTGACTCACAATGTTCGCGAAGGTAATTTTCGAGAAGCTTTGGCAGAAATTCGCCAATTAGAAGCTATCGATAGTATTCCTAGTATCTTGCGAGTTTTGTAGAAAGTTTTGGGCTGTCATCCTCCCTTTGCCAAAAGCCAAGGATTTCTGCTTTTACTGCTATATAGGGTTTGCTGAAAA
>DOIX01000359.1 GCA_003511885.1 Cyanobacteria bacterium UBA11153 | reverse complement strand
TTAATCAAGTCAAACTAATAAGCCACTGAACTAGAAGTTGAACCAGAATAGGCAGAAGAGCCGCCGTAGTAGTAGTAGTAGTAGGGGCTGGAATAAGCGCTGGTATAAGTGCTGGTGTAGGTAGCAGCAAAGTATCCTCCAGAAGCAGATGCACCTGCATAAGCATCGGCGTAGGCATATCCGCCTTCAACTTCAGTTTCTTCGGCAACTACTTCTAAGTGTTCTAAATCGGAAATAATCATGACTTTCTCCTGTGATGTTTCAGATTTGATGATGGTGAATAAACGAGCGCTCTCGATGACTTTAATCAAGTCAAACTAATAAGCTGAGGAACTAGAAGTTGAACCAGAATAGGCAGAAGAGCCGCCGTAGTAGTAGTAGTAGTAGTAGGGGCTTGAATAAGCGCTGGTATAAGTGCTGGTGTAGGTAGCAGCAAAGTATCCTCCAGAAGCAGATGCACTAGCATAAGCATCGGCGTAGGCATATCCGCCTTCAACTTCGGTTTCTTCGGCAACTACTTCTAAGTGTTCTAGATCGGAAATAATCATGACTTTCTCCTGTGATGTTTCAGATTTGATGATGGTGAATAAATGATTTATCTCAGTTAGTTTTAGGTATTTGAACTAATAAGCTGAGGAACTAGAAGTTGAACCAGATGAGGCAGAAGAGCCGCCGTAGTAGTAGTAGTAGTAGTAGGGGTTGGAATAAGCGCTGGTATAAGTGCTGGTGTAGGTAGCAGCAAAGTATCCTCCAGAAGCATAAGCATCTGCATAAGCATCAGCGTAGGCATATCCGCCTTCTACTTCTGTTTCTTGGGCAACTACTTCTAAGTGTTCTAAATCTGAAATAATCATAGTATTCCTTCCTTGTCAGTCTAGTTGATTGAGTTTTTACAACCAAATCTTTGTCTCTTTCTTTGGTTGTAAACCCAATATAAAATCTCTGATTTGGAAAAACTTGCCATTTTGGCAGAGTTTTATGAAGCTTTGATGAAGAGTTGCGGGAGTTTTATGAAGCTTTGATGAAGTTGGGGTGAAATCAGGAGGAAAGTACGGTGTTGACCGCAAACTGGTAAAAATTTGGTAAAAAATTAGTAAAAAATTTGTAAAGAAAAACTGCCTAGTCCTTTAAACTTAAAGAACTAGGCAGTTGCGATAAGGCTAGAGAAACTAAGGCTTCCAGCCAAAGAAACTTTGAAGCCTAGAAAATACAGCCGACTGAGAATAGCCCCCTCGCACCTGTGGAGATTCGTCGTCTACCTTCTCCAGATAAGGTAGATCCTTAATATTACGGACTTGCTTCACCGAATCTTTACAGCTAGAGTTCTTCACAGAAGCTTGACGATTTAGGTTACTTTGACGTGTTTCCGGTTCCCGGTTATCCTCAATTGCACTGTTTTCCTTCACCAATCGATGGTAGGTGCGGTATGGCAGGTAGTCACAAGGGTTATAGCCAGCACCACGCAAGAGTAAAAAACAAGCCCAGGAGTACTTACCATCCACGATGGCTTCGATAATATCAGTCAAGTGTTCGGGCTTAATACTGGGCTCAGTCTGAGTGCCAGAATAGGAAGCTTGGTTGTTCATGATACTTGTTATCCAAAAGTCAGTCAGTCGTTTGAGTTAATTTCGTTACAGTCTATGCTGAGTGGTAAAGGAGGTGTTTCACCTGTTCTATAATCGGAGTTTGAGTTTAAGATCGATACACTGTTTAAACTAGTTGTCCAGTTTTGTCTAGTGTTTGGTGGATAGCGTTTTATAAATCAATGCCGCTCTTTTGCAGTTGCTTAATCGGATCGAGGAGAATATCTATAACGCGGCGGCGGCGAATGATAATCTCTGCTGTGGCAGTCTCGCCTGCTTTAAATGGAAAAGTCTGATGATGGGCGCTGACGTAATTGCGCTCTAGTGTGACTTCAACTCGATAAACTGCCCCGACTTGTTCATTCGGCTTGCTATCGGGCGAAATTGAGCTGACTTTCCCCGCGACAATGCCGTATTCCTGATAGGGATAAGCGGCTAATTTGATTTGGACTGGCATTCCACTTTTAATAAAACCTGCTTCTCGATCGGGTAAACTGGCTGATAAAACTAGCGGTGCGTTTTGGGGGGCGATTTCGGCAATGGTTTGTCCGGGTTGAATGACTTCGCCAATGTTGGGAATATTGAGAGATGAGATAACCCCATCTACGGGTGCTGTGAGAAACCGCTGTTTTAGTTTGGTTTTGGCACTATTGAGGAGATTTTGATTTTCGGCAATTTTAGCTTTGAGCTGTCCGATTTCTACTTCGAGTTTCTGAAGTTGCTGTTGGGATTGGAGTTGGGTTTTTTGTCCTTCGGCTGTTTTTTGGGCTAGCCCTGCTTGGAGTCTTTCTACTTCTGCTAAGGTTTGCTGGATTTCTCCTTGGGTTTGGGTAATGGTACGATCGCAATCACGTATTCCTTCTTCGGCTTGGAATATTTGTTCTTTGGCGTTTGTCATTTCTTGGAGTTGGCTTTGGATGATGGCGCTTTCAGAGTCTCGTACTCTCTGTTGTGCGTCATATATCCGTTCTTTGGGGACTGCGCCTTCTTTTAAGAGTGGTGTCAGTCTTTCGATTCTTTCTTGGGCGGCTTTTAAGTCTGCCTGTCGTTGAGCGATGAGGAGTTGAACGGAGTCTTGCAGGGGTTTTAGTCGTTCAAGTCTGACTTGTTGATCTGTTTTTCCTTTCTCTAATTCATTGAGTTGTTTGGTTAGCATAGTTATTTTAGCCCTTGATTGCGCGATCGCTTTTTCTTGGGATTGGATATCGGCGTTGGTAATGGCTGTTTGGCTTTGCCCTTCCAGTTTTGTTCTTTCGATGAGAACTTGGGTTTGATTGAGTTGGGTTTGATCTGCTAATATGGCTTGCTGCAAGCGTTCTACTTCCGCTGCTGCTAATTCGGTATCTAGTTCGATTACGGCTTCGCCTCTTTTTACTCCTTCCCCTTCTTTAACCTGAATTTTGGCTATTTTCCCTGATTCGGTGGCGTGAATTTTATAGACATCCCCTTTTGGGATTAGTTTTCCTTGGGCGTGCCCAATTTCGTCAATTTGTCCCCAGTTAGCCCAAGCCCCAAAAGCAATACAAAAGGCTAATCCACCAAACATTAGTCTTTGAGGTAGTGTTGATGGCGGTTGATCTAGTACTGTTTGTAATGATGTTGACCAATTATGGGGTTTGGTAATTGGTGTGGGGTTTGGGGTTTGGGGTTTGGGGGCAGAAATTCTGTTGCTATCTTGTCCATCCTCTTGTGGTAGTGTTTTGACTGAGATAGCTACACCACCATAGATGGAGTTGGCTTCATCTATCTCTCGAATTCTCAGATCCTCTGAGAGGGATAAATTAATCTTTTTTGGCAGATTACCTGTTTTACCTCTAGGCTGGGTAGTACTGGGTTTGATGAGTTTTTGCTCCATTTGTTGCCACCCTGAATTCAATTAATTAGTCCGGTTGAAATTTAAAAGTCGGCTGACAATTGATAGTTAGATATTCTTCTCCTGTTAACTTTCCGCTTTCCGCTTTGATAACTCTCTCCTTCCTGTCCTTCTGCCCTACTTTCTCACCCAGAGGTGCTAAATTGGGGGCATAAAAATAGGATGATTGATGTGGTTACCTGTTTTGACTCATTTTTCGACTCACTTCCTTACTCAGTTAGTCGGGAGCATCCCAATCAAGGCAAAGATACTTGTTTTTGCCAAAGTTTTTACCCCCCCAGCCCCCCTTGAATTAGCAGGGCTGTTTCATTCTCGGATCGAAATTCCCGACTGTATCTCTCGAAAGCCTTTCCTGGCAATCCCTAGCAGGATTTTTCATAATTTTCGATCTCCTATTCGGAAATATCGGCTTAAACCGTTACAGCATATAGGCTAGAGAAATTGAGAAATTAGACAATGAAACAGCCCTGCCTTGAATTAGGGGGGAGCAAGAATACAACCTGCATTTCTTCCCTCACGGGATGCTCCCAGTTAGTCAAAGCCAATGTGCCATCAAGTTAGAGATCTAGTTGTTGCTGCGCTAGATGGCAATAAATACCTTGAAGTGCCATTAATTCATCGTGGTTACCCTCCTCAACCAGAATACCTCGATCTAAAACGAGGATACTATCGGCATTTCTTACTGTGGAAAGGCGGTGGGCGATGATGAAAGTGGTGCGATCGCGACTAATCCGTGCTAAGTTTTGTTGAAATCGTCTTTCTGACTCAGTATCTAATGAGCTAGTAGCCTCATCCAGAATGATAATCCGGGGATCGCCCAACAAGGCACGGGCGATCGCAATTCTTTGCCTTTGCCCGCCAGAAAGGTTGGATCCTCGTTCTCCGACTCTGGTGTTATATCCCAATGATAGAGATTGAATGAAGGCGTGAGCTTCGGCTAGTTTGGCAACTTCTATGACTTGTTCGAGGCTAAATTCGGCGCGATATAGGGTAATATTCTCTAAAATCGTTCCAGAAAACAAAAAGCATTCCTGTGGGACAACACCTAGTTGACTTCTGAGTGACTGAGGTGACACATGGCGGATATCGTGTCCGTCAATACAGATTCGACCAATAGTAGGATGATATAAATCCTGTAGTAGCCTCACCAATGTACTTTTTCCCGATCCGCTCCGCCCCACAATTGCGATCGTTTGTCCGGCTGCGACTTTAAAGGATAGGTTTTGTAAAATATACGGCGTTTCTTCATCTTCGCTGTAGCGGAAGGAAACTTTTTCAAAAGTTACCTCACCTCGCAATTGGGGTAAAACCATTAAAGGTTGTTGGGGGTTTTCTTCTGGCTGACTGGTAAAGACATCATCTAGTCTTTCCACAGATACCAAAATTTCTTGAAATTCATCCCAAAGTTTCACGACTCGTAAAATTGGTTCGATTACTTTGCCGATGAGCATATTAAAGGCGACAAATTGACCAATTGTCAGTTGCTCCTGAATTACTAAAGTTGCCCCATACCAAAGTAATGCCGTGCTACCAATAGTATTAATTAATCCTCCCACAGACTGTAAAAAGTTTCCTAAATTCTGGGCTTTAAACCGAACATTTAACATATTTGTTAAACGTTCTTCCCACCGCCAGCGGACTTCTTGTTCCGATCCTGCTGATTTGACTGTTGCTACTCCCGATATCATTTCCACCACCAGCGAATTTTGGGAAGCATCCTCTTTAAAGATATCTCGCGATAGCTGACGAAGTAGAGGACTTGCCACTACAGTTAATATGACAATTGGCGGAATTAGCAATAAGACTAATATCGTTAATTGCCAATTGTAATAAACCATCAACCCAATATAAACAAACGCCATCATCGCATCAAGCCAGGTTAAAACCGCTTGACGGGTAAGAAAAGTTTGAATCTTTTGAGTTTCCTGTACTCTAGTAATAATATCTCCCACCTGACGAGATTCAAAAAACTTCAGCGGCAGACTCAAAGTATGGTTAATAAAACCACTGATAAAAGTCAGATCCAATCGATTCGCAAAATAATCCAACAGATATTGCCTAGTCGCACTCAAACCAATCGACCAAATCCCAAATAAAATCAGTCCCAAACTAAAAACCTGGAGAGTCACTATACTCTTACTAGTAACCACCCGATCTAAAATAATTTGAGTAAACAGAGGAGTAATTAAACCAAAAACCTGAAAAAGCAGAGAAGCCAAGATAATTTGCCCAATAATTGAGCGATAAGGAAATAACAGCCCCCAATAGCGATTTAAGGAGATTTTTTCATTAGCTGTTGCCGCTAATTGGGCTGTAGGTTCAAGCAATAAAGCATATCCCGTCCAACCCGCCAGAAAATCTTTGCGGGAGAGTTTTCTCTTCCCCACCGCCGGATCCGCAATCAAAACGCGATCGCGCTGACAATGATAAACTACAATATAGTGATTTCCCTCCCAATGAGCAATCCAAGGACTATGACGCTGGGCTAATCTATTCAATGATGCCCGGACTGGAGATGTCTGAAATCCCAAACTTTCTGCAGCTTTACTTAATCCTTTCAAAGAAGCACCAGAACGTCCAACTCCTGCTATATTTCTCAGAGAGTGGAGAGTTAATCTTTTTCCCCAATATTGCCCAATCATCGCCAAGCAAGCAGCACCACAATCCGATGAACTTTGTTGTTGAATAAAGGGATAGTTTTGCCAAAAAACTATCCGGAAAATAGAACGTTTTTTCGGTTGAGGAAACTCCACCATTCCCGAATTATCCCGATTATCCTTAATCTCAGTATTGGATTGAATATCCGCTGTGGGAAAATGATGAGATATGGGTGTATTTATCTTGGGTGCTATTTTCTTATTTATCGGTGGGCTATCTTGACGATTAGAGTCTGGCTTATTTGGACTGTTTATTGTCACAATTGGGGCAATCGCTAGCGCCGCTTCCCAATTTTCCGTCGGCAACCGATACACGACTAAATCTGTTTTAGCCACCCAATCTTCTGGAATAGCATCCGGATATCCCCAACTATCACCAATTTGCGGAGGAGATAATTCTCCCCCTTCCTTACTCTCAATTTCACCGCTGTACAACCAGAAATGTCCCGATTCCGGGTAGGCAGAGATTCCCTCCCCTGCCAAAATTTTCGTTTCCACTAGATAAGGTATCAGAAGATTAAGTTGAGGAAAGGTGAAACGTCGCCAATTAGTTGAGGTTTTAAAGAAAATGAGGCATTGTCGCGACAGGGCAAGTAAACAAAGATATTCTGATAATTCCGGGATTTTTTCTAACCAAGACTGAAGTTCGACGAGAGGCATCCAAACTATCTGACAATCACAAGCTGCGATCGCACTCTTGAGACATAGAATATTAGCATATAGAGATTCTATCCCAAAGCTATCTCCCATCTCCAATACCATCAGCGAAACTTCCTTCCCTTCTCCTGCTGATTCTCTTCCCAGAAGTCGCACTCTCCCGTTTAAAATGACGTAAAAACCCTCTTGTTCAGATCTAACAAAATTTTCTCGATCGGGAGCTACATTATATATAGATATCTCATCCCCGAGTTTAAACTCAAATATAGTAAAGGCTCGATTAAATTGGTTAGCCAGACTAGTCTCTACTTGAGATATACTCAATATCTTCAAAATATCTAACCGATTTTGAGCATCTCTATAGGCGGTAGTACGATCCTGTTGTATGTCTAACATTCGATATGCACCCTATCCTTTGCCTCGGGGAGGAAATTACCCAAGGAATGTTTTCGTTCCAGATACTTTCCCTATTTTGCTGAAATTTTACTCGATCGCAAATTAAATTTTATTAAGTAATTATTAAGATTAGTCAACTAATCTTAAATTATATTATAAAAACTTATAGATCGGCATAAATACAAATAAAGTAAGGATTATTTTCTGTTAATCGATGAATTGGAATTGTAGGTTTTGATGGGCGATAAAATTATGGGTAAAATGGTCGATTTGGTTGGTATCGCTGAGTTCTAAGTTGTAAAAGTCTACTGTTTCATGGTCAAAATATGGTCCGGCGTGCCATGTACCCATTTCTAGTTTGATAAAACAATCGCCCGGTATGCGAAAGGCGGCGATTTTTTCTATTTCTGGTTGGTTATTTGGTGAGGGTGGGGCGACGGCGATGAACCATTCTTTTCCTCCGAGGGAGCCTAGGCATTGGGTACATTGGAGGTGGCGGTTGATGGTATGGAATTTGCGACCTCTTTTGTGGAGTCGCATGATATAAAATCTGGGGATGCCGTTTTGGAGGTTGAGTTGTGCGTCGTTGCGATCGTATAGTTTACCATCGGGTGACGGGGTAATTAGTTGTCCGTAGGGTTGGAATAATTCTGGGGTAATCGATTTTAAAGGAAGTTGTTTATTTAATATGGTTTGATTCATTTTATTTGTGGTTTTTTGTTTTTGGTTCTTAGTTGGGGTCTTTCTTGATAGTGAGTTGCTTTAGAGGTGGATATCAAGCAATATCTAAAGGACTTCATCACGCACGAATTACTGTAATAATTCGCCCCATATTCGTCGTCTGAATTTCTGTCTTCAACCGCTCTTCTAATTTGGGTGCATTGTCTCTACGATCGAACACAACTAACGATCCTTCATCTTGTCCCAATCGCGCTAAATACCCATCTAACTGCTCCAATCCTTTACTCAACGGGTCGGCTTTTTTCGTCCGCCAAACCTTCAGTTCGATTCCCAATGTTACCTCACCGTAACGCAAACATAAATCCATGCGTTCGCGTAGCGTCTCCGCAGGAGAATCGCACCCAATGGCATATTCTCTTTCTAACGTTCCCCCACCGTTAATCACTCGATCAGTCGCAGCAGATCCCCTCGAACTCAGCACTAGTGTCTCTTGACCGTCCGCTGCATTTGAATTGTTATGCCCCGATCCCTCCACTGAGCATTAATCCTCAGCAGATTGCTCGCTGCCCCAAAAAAGTTGAAGCGCTGACTCATCAAATATGTAAGCTGACTCACTATCCCGAATCACTCGTTTACCAAGCCGAGGAAAAATGCCAATATCTAAGCGTCCTGCTTCTCCACCTATCAGGTATACAAGGTCTTCATCGAATGGATTACGAAGATGATGGGGTTGTTGAGGTAGTCCAAATCCCATGAAGTCTCCTGGTTCAACTTCGTATTCCTTGTCTCCAATTTCCGCAATCCCTCGCCCTGATAAGATGTAAACCCATTCTTCTTCATTCTGGTGAGCGTGGTAAATGAAAGACTCTTTGCCCGGAGGTACGCGAGCGATCGTCACACCAATGCGTTTAAGACCGACGGCACGCCCAAGGAATCGTAAATAAATTTCCGAATTGGGATTGAGCGGGTGATGGAACTCAAACGCATCCATTGAATTGATATCTGATGCTTTCAGCAGAAAATTTTGTTCATCAGTCATGTTGATATTCTCCTAGACTTGTTAAGCAGATTGCGTTTTAATTCGTCCCGGCTAAATAGGGTTATTTGAAATATATTCACACCACTGTTCCCAGCATAGGTTTGGATCAAGATCTGAATATCCTCGCTTTTTATCTATCGCGGTGGCGTGTGAAGTTTTCATCATGATGCTGACCCCGTTGTCACGGATGTACAATACCTCATGTTTTGTTAGCGGACGACCTATCTTCTTTTGTTGATGTACAAGAAGAAGGATGAGGGCAGGAATGAAGACGGGGATCAAGGGGTCGCTTGTGTTATCAGTCATTCAAGAACTCGATAGCGCATTGTTGGGCAGACCTTTTTATATAGGGCTTGCTGTATAAGTCATTAACCTTGACAACAATTAGCTTCGAGTGCTGTC
>DOIX01000340.1:5848-6030 GCA_003511885.1 Cyanobacteria bacterium UBA11153 | reverse complement strand
CTTCAGGCGCGGGGTTCTTCAAATCATGTCCCCTAGCATCGGTTGTGTATGGTTTGATCTGTTGTAGGGGCGTTGCATTCGGACAATCGCTTCTGTAATAAACCCAAAGTATGCTATCCGAATGCAACGCCCTGCTTTTACGCTACCGATACAACTGGACTTGATACAGCGGTTTCCGCAGT
>DOIX01000340.1:3515-5562 GCA_003511885.1 Cyanobacteria bacterium UBA11153 | reverse complement strand
TAAGAGCGGGAACCGCTGTATGACTAGAAGCGCAGCGTTTCTCAGTTATGAAGATATTTTGATAGAAATAGGGTTTCTTAAAGAAACCCAGTTTCTGAAGCATATAGGTAATCCATTCAATTACTCTGTTGCCATCCCTTCTTGTCGTCTTGATTCGCTAAAAAACGAGGCGTAGAAAACACCTGCTGCAACTGCACCTAGAATTGGTGCTAACCAGAATAACCATACCTGAGATAAGGCTTGACCGCCACCTCCGAAAATTGCGACAATAAGAGCAGGACCAAGACTCCGTGCCGGATTAACAGAAAGGTTAGTGACAGGAATACCGATTAAGTGAATTAGGGTTAATCCTAAACCAATGGCAATAGGTGCAAAACCTTGAGGAGCGCGAGAATCAGTTGACCCCATGATGATAGTTAAGAACATGAAAGTCAGTACAAATTCGGCAATAAAAGCAGCAGCCAAAGAATATCCTCCCGGAGAAAGCTCGCCAAAGCCATTAACAGCTAATCCGCTAGGCCCAAGGGTAAATCCAGATTTACCACTGGCAATAATATATATAACAACAGAGGCGACTGTTGCTCCAGCAACTTGAGCAATAATATATGCTAAAAGATCGGAACCAGAGAAGCGTTTTCCAGCAAAAAGACCAAAAGAAACGGCTGGATTTAGGTGACAACCAGAAATATGACCGATTGTATAAGCCATCGTCATGACAGTTAATCCAAACGCCAAAGAAACTCCCACTAATCCAATCCCTAGCGGAAAAACTGTATTATCTCCTATTTTTGCTCCCTCTGCGGTAAATACGGCTGCTAAAACCGCACTCCCACACCCACCAAAAACTAACCAAAACGTCCCTATAAATTCCGCAATGCACCGTTTGACAATTGGCATTTGTTTTTCCTCTAAGCTAAGTAAACACCGATTAAATCGGTCAAATAGATGACTGAATTACACTTGAAAACCTATGTACCCTAGTGATAAATTACCTACTAAACCTACCCCAATTGAGTAGGGAGTTCTCATCTGAAAACAATCAATGAAATGACAATCAAATCCGATCGTTTTAATTTAAGATCTGAGAATCATATCACTCTGATGAGTAAATGTCAAATTTTGATTGATGATATGGATGCTTGATTAGGAGGCTTTTAGATCGCTTGTACTGTAACTACATCAGCGAGAAGGGCTATGGATAATCTGGATAACAGAGGACGTATTTTTGCGATCGCAAAAATACGTCTGCGATAGCTTGCGAGGAAAGTAGAGCGCAGACTCAGTTACTCAAAATTTGGCTCCTCAAGCAGAAATTGTGACTGGATTATCCCAGAGCATATAGGCTAAATTAGCAGCAGTCTTTTGAATTTGTTCAGCATTAGCAATCAGTTGTCCGCAACTATCCCAAGTACCTGTAGTTAGCATTTTTTGAGGCCCTTCACCAATAAATATGGAGGATTCCTCATCACCATAACTAACTTTCATCGCTTCTAAATCTACCGTCAGGGAAACTTGAGGATTCTCTTGTAAAATAGTTTGTAGCTTTTGGATAGTCTCAGGTGAAGCTGTAACGCAGGGAACCCCAATGGCGAGACAGTTACCAAAGAAAATTTCGGCAAAACTTTCCCCGATTATAGCTTTAATGCCCCATTTTGCGATCGCTTGGGGTGCATGTTCTCGCGATGAACCACAGCCAAAGTTACCATTTACGACTAATATAGTAGCACCTTGATACTGCGGTAAATCAAAGGGATGTTGTCCTTTCAATTGTGCCCTGTCGTCGGCAAAGGCATTTTCGCCTAATCCATCAAAGGTGACGCAGCGTAAATAACGTGCAGGAATAATTCTGTCGGTATCGATATCGTTTCCTAACACAGGAATTCCGCGTCCCGAAATTGTTTTAACTTGACTCATAGTTGGTTTGATTGGCTGATTGGGTTATTTATACTCAATAAACAGTTATAGCAGTAGGTGGTGCGTTAGCTTTCCCATAACGTACCATACAAGCAGTCATAGCTCATAGCTCATAAGCTGCGGCGCATCTAAA
>DOIX01000340.1:2983-3252 GCA_003511885.1 Cyanobacteria bacterium UBA11153 | reverse complement strand
TTAAATGCGTAGCAGCTTATAACGTGAGTTCGGAGTTCGGAGCCTGCGCCAACGGAGGAAGCTGTTTTCCCTTGACTTTTTTCATGATAGTTACCAAAATTCCCCTCGTAATATCGATTTTTTGCCTAAGAGAGGGGGTAAGGAGAGGGGAGCTTTCCGGCTCCCCCTTCCCTGGAAGGGAAGGGGGCTGGGGGGTTAGGTTTTTCAACTTGTTGAAACTGGTGCAAGATCCGAGTTCAAACTGATTTTATAGCAACCGCCAGGGCGGT
>DOIX01000340.1:0-2684 GCA_003511885.1 Cyanobacteria bacterium UBA11153 | reverse complement strand
AGCCCCTAGTCCCTTGCTATAGCGATGAGACAGTGGTTTTAAGCACTGTCTGGTTATGGATGGAGTAATTTTCCGGTGCAAGTTTCCCTGGCAATGACAGAAACTTACTGTAAACTCAAAAAGTCAAGCTAATTATTGCCCTCTCACCCCTAACCCCTAACCCCTAACCCAACCCCTAACCTGTTTCAAAATAGGTAACTAAACCCACCAATACCCATAAATTCTTTACCCTAAAGTTATGCGCTCTACCCTCAAGACGCTGCCATCGACTAACCTATTAGAAGATTTACCTCTAGGCCCTGCGCCAGATTCAATCCAACTGGATAATATCAAAACTCAGTTAGATTTGGTGTTACTTGGACTCGAAGCCTTGGCTGGGATTGGCTCGGAGGAGATGCTTCAGGCAGCTAGTGACCTTAAGTTAGAGTCAATGGTATCAGATCGGGTGGGGCTGTGGCGTTTGCGTCAGTCTAACCCGATGCGAAAAAGTTCCGGAGGGCGGAAAAAGCTTGATGTTGAAGAAGCGCGATCGCTAGTTTTGATTATCTGTCATCTGGCGAAACAACATCAAGAGTTAATTCGCCGTGGAGTGACTCTTCTCGAACAAATGGCCGAACAAAATACCCCACCCCACCGCGCTGCTTTGTTGGGGGATTATCTTGACAGATTCAGTAATACTTATCAAGATCGTATGGAAGAAGGAGAAAATGTATCGCCAAATTTACTAAATCAATTAGCTCTTAAATTATTAATCGATCTCCTATTTTATAGCAGCCCTAATGGTCATCGCCGTCTCTGGTTAGCTTTATTGGGTAAATTATCTTAGTTGTTGGTATTTTCTTGTTTGTTAATTTCATGATTTCGATCGAAAACAATGACTAGAGGTAATCGGACAGAAGAAATTGAGGAAAATATAAGATCGATAATTAATAAAAAATAAACGATCGCATTAATAACTAATAACTAAAAATCGAGAACCAAGAACTAATAGCCAACAGTTAACAACTAATGAGTAACTCAGTTATCCAAAGGTATACGCCACCAACATGCACCCTCGAAATTAAAGGCAAAAGCTCGCCACTATCTCGCTGGGTAGGGCAAACTGTTGTCAAAGATTTACAATTTGACCTGCGGTTTGACGATCCGAGAAAGTCAGATGAAAGTAGGATTAGTGTGAAAGGCGATCGCGCGGGGTTGGAAAAATTGTGCGATGCTGTCACTACTTATGTTCAGGACTTTCTCAGCTCTAAGGGAACTGACTTGCCTTTATCTATTTGGGGAGGTCAAAGTGCTGCTGAAGATGACAATGGTGGCAACTTACTAAGTCTAGCACCTCCATTTGTCAAGACAGCGGAATCTGTTACCTCTTCTGATTCTGAAGGAGACAATTATTTAAACCATCAACCAGAAACTAGCAACCTGCGGCAGTTTCCAGGAAAAATTTATTTGGAGCCGAAAGGCTTAGTGAGCCATAATCTGTATTTGGGTCATCTGGCTAATTCTGAATCAGGCCCAGTGGTAGAATTGAGCGTCCTACAACTGTTTGACTTAGCTACTGCCTTGGATGAATATGCGGCTCAAATGGTTGCATTGCCCAATCTCAAACGGACTCGTCAGGAGCAAAAGCCACCTGCTTGGTCGTGGGTAGCAGCATCTATGGTATTAGGAGTAGGAATAGCCACAGGTACGATCGAATGGCGATCGCAGGATCGACAAGTTCAACAAGCGACAGGACCAAAAGCCGAACAATCTACACCTGCACCTGCACCCACACCAACTATAGCGCAAGCGCCAATTCCCTCCCCACCTTCTCCGTTACCAACTCCAGTAACGCCAACTCCTCTCGCCTTGGCACCGAAAATTCTGCCACCAACTCCGGTACAACCGCCAGCTATTCCCAATTCATCTCCATCGCCCTCAACTCAGAATCAAGGCTCTAAACGCCAAGATTTGATTATTTCCAATCCAGGAGCCGCCTCTCAAACCACGCCAACAAGACAGACTCCCAATCCCGGACAACCTGTACCACCCAGACAAGTCCCCACCCTAGGACAACCAACACCCCCCAGACAAGTCCCCACCCTAGGACAACCAACACCACCCAGACAAGTCCCCACTCTAGGACAACCAACACCACCCAGACAAGTCCCCACTCTAGGACAACCGAATGAATCCAGAGGAAACAACAATCCCTCTCCTCAACCCCCAAACCAGCCACCATCACTACCAAGCAAATTACCCACTCTCAAAAGATCCCCTACTGTCAATAGTGACATCGCACCTCCTCCCATTCCAGCCCCAGCTACCCTCACATCACCAGAGTCGGCAACAACAACTCAACCACCCAGGGGTAGATTATTCGATCGCATTCCTCAAGTCGCTGAGGTGAGAAGCTATCTCCAGCCCCGATGGAAACCACCAGCAGAATTGACAAAGAGCTTGGAATATCGTATAATAATAGGTTTGGATGGATCGATTGAACGAATTATTCCTTTTGGAGAAGCAGCCAACACTTACATAGAGAAGACAAATATACCAGCAGTCGGTCAGCGATTTGTTTCTCCTCCAGAGGGAAGCAATCCGCTACAAATTCGGTTACTTTTGAATCCGGATGGTAGTGTGGAAACTTTTAATGAAACCACACAATCTGAAAAAGGGAATTGACCAAAAAACGAGCCGCAAGC
>DOIX01000161.1 GCA_003511885.1 Cyanobacteria bacterium UBA11153 | reverse complement strand
ATGATTAGAGGCGTACCGATCGGATACAGAGGGCAGCCATCCCTTAAGTCCCTTTCATCCACCAGTTAAAAGACGGTGGCGAGGAGCTTCTATGATGATTCTGTAGCAGAGGTAACAAGGATCCTATCCTTTGAGTGGGGATTGCGATCGCCAGAAATTTCCGATATGATAGCTATTCCGCCTCTAGCGGCAGGAGCCTTAGATCTAACTTGGAGTTTTGAGAGTTTCTGGAAGCGAATTCCTTACTTACCGCTATCCACCAAACACTGAACAAAGCTGGACAACTAGCTAAAACGGCGTAGAGATAGCCAGCCTAAGTGACAAACTACGTTTTTAGAGTCATGACACCTACGGGTGCTTTCCATCTCGTAGCTCTGTCGTCAATTATTAAAAATCTGTATTTGGTTAAGGAAGTGTAATTGACACGACAAGCTCTTAAAACATTGGCGAGGAAAACATTACCTGAGCAATCAGAGAGGGATTTATCCCTACAAACGCCCCATTGAGGCGGGTCACAATGAACAATATCAATAGCCTCTATCCTGTAATGCCAGCAGGTATGCCAGAAAGAATAACCACTTTTGAGGCGAAAAGGTGTTCTTTTGTATGGTTAGTCCACGTTTGTCCATTGAATTGGCGATTAGAGGCGTACCGATCGCTGCCCGTTCGCATCAGTTACTCGAACAGGCGATTATCTGGGCTTTGAGCCTATTTCAGCTTTGGCATTCAGCATTGCTGGAGGTTTTGGCATTGGTTTAGAGAAGAGATTATAGAGAAAGAGTTGAGGTGCGGCTTAGAGCTACAAGATTAATTTGGCAAAATTCGCAGTTAACATCAATTGTTTCTAAGTTTCAAATATTGTGGAATTTCCTGCGGGAATTTTACAGGCTGAGGAAGTGTAAATTGCTATCAATAAAACGAATCATCGAGATGGATAAGATGGAAATGAGTGGCATCACCAATAATCAAGAAACAAATGCCAAGAATGGAGGAGATATGCCCTATCACGGTCAACGCTGGTTAGTGGAAGAAAGGGATGCTTGTGGTGTTGGCTTTATTGCATCTCAAGCTGGTACTGCTACCCATAAATTGATCGAACAAGCATTGGTGGCGTTAAGCTGTTTGGAACATCGGGGTGCTTGTAGTGCGGATCGAGATTCTGGTGATGGCTCTGGTTTAATGACGGGGATTCCTTGGCAGATTTTTGAGTCTTGGTTTGCCGAACAAGGAATGACGATGCCACCCATAGAGCAATTGGCAGTTGGGATGGTATTTTTACCGAAAAATGAGACAAAAGTACCGAAAATTCGGGCAATTGTCCAAGAAAAATTAACGGAAGCCGGATTGACTGTCTTGGGATGGCGAGCAGTCCCAGTTGATGACTCTATCTTGGGTATTCAGGCCAGAGAAAATGAACCAAAAATTGAACAAGTTATTGTCAGTTCTCCTAATTATACAGGTGATGAACTGGAACGGATTCTTTATCAAGTCAGACGAGGGATTGGGAAGAGTTTGGTAGAAAATGGCAATGAGAGTTCCGATAACTTATATATATGTTCTTTTTCTAGTCGCACGATTGTCTACAAAGGGATGGTGCGAGCCGAAGTCTTGGGCAAATTTTATCAGGATTTAAAGAATCCCGCTTACCAAAGTCCCTTTGCTGTCTATCACCGCCGCTTTAGTACGAATACGATGCCGAAGTGGCCTTTAGCACAGCCGATGCGAGTATTGGGACATAATGGGGAAATTAATACGCTTCTCGGTAATATTAATTGGATGATGGCACGGGAAGCCGATTTAGAGCATCCAGTCTGGAAGGAAAAGAGTCAAGAGAAAGGAATTACTAAGAACAATTTGGATGAATTAAAGCCCATTGTCAATCCAGATAATAGCGACTCGGCGAGCTTAGATAACGTCTGCGAGTTGCTGGTAAGATCGGGACGCAGCCCTGTGGAAGCATTAATGATTATGGTTCCAGAAGCATACCAAAATCAGCCAGACTTACAAGATCATCCCGAAATTGTCGATTTTTACGAATACTATAGTGGCATTCAGGAAGGTTGGGACGGTCCAGCACTATTAGCCTTTAGCGATGGGAAAGTTGTCGGTGCTACCTTAGATCGGAACGGACTGCGACCTGCACGTTATAGCATTACAAAGGATGGCTATGTCCTAGTATCCTCAGAAGCAGGCGTAGTAGATTTACCGGAAACAGATATTATCGAAAAAGGACGTTTAGGTCCAGGGCAAACGATCGCAGTAGACTTAGAAAATCGCGAAATTCTCAAAAACTGGGAAATTAAACAGCGCGTTGCCCGAAGGGCACCTTACGGAGCATGGTTAAAACAGCATCGAATTGACTTAAATCCCCAACCATTTATCGATACCCCTCAATTAGATAGTGGAGAATTCCTGCGCCAACAAATGGCATTTGGGTACACGGCAGAAGATATCGATATGATCGTAGAGCCGATGATCGCTGAGGGGAAAGAGCCAACCTTCTGTATGGGAGATGATATACCCTTAGCCGTATTATCAGATAAACCCCGTTTGCTCTACGATTACTTCAAACAGCGCTTCGCTCAAGTAACCAATCCACCCATCGATCCTCTACGCGAAAGTTTAGTCATGTCTTTGCGCGTACAATTGGGAGAAAGAGGCAACATCTTAGAAGCCAAACCAGAATACGCCCGATTATTAAAACTGGAAAGTCCCGTCTTAAATGAAGTAGAGTTAGAAGCAGTTAAAGCTTCAGAAATTCCCAGCATCGAACTATCCACCCTATTTGAAATCGCCACAGGTCCAGCCGGATTAGCCAGTGCCGTACATCAATTATGCGATCGCGCCGTTGAAGCTGTCCGTGCTGGTCAAAAAATTATCATCCTCAGCGACAGAGTAGGCGGCAAAGTTAATGAAAATTACAGCTACATCCCACCCATGCTCGCCGTCGGTGCCGTACACCATCACCTGATTAGTCAAGGCTTGCGGATGAAAGCATCCCTCATCGTCGATACCGCCCAATGCTGGAGTACTCATCATTTTGCCTGTCTGTTAGGATACGGAGCATCAGGAATTTGCCCTTATTTAGTTTGGGAAGGAGTCCGTCAGTGGTGGCACAGCAGTCGCACTCAAAACCTTATCGCCAAAGGCAAAATTACCAATCTCTCCAGCCAAGATGCCCTGAAAAATTATCGCAAAGCAGTGGAAGCAGGATTATTAAAAATTCTCTCCAAAATGGGCATTTCTTTACTCTCATCCTACCAAGGGGCACAAATCTTTGAAGCCATTGGCATCGGGAGTGACTTATTAAACCTCGGATTTAAAGGCACAGCCTCCCGTTTAGGTGGTGTAACCATCCCCGAATTAGCCCGAGAAACCATTTCCTTCCACCAACGCGCCTTCCCCGAATTAACCGCCAAAAAATTAGAAAACTTCGGCTTTATTCAATACCGCCCCGGTGGGGAATATCACATGAATAGTCCCGAAATGGCAAAAGCACTACACAAAGCAGTAGCCTCCTTTACCAATGGCAAATCGTCAGGAACATCCACAACCAACAACGGACAAGAAGGAACAGAAAAAACAGCCTACGATCATTACGAAGTATACAAAAAACTCCTCGAAGAACGTCCCGCTACCGCCTTACGGGATTTACTAGATTTCGCGGGCGATCGCAATCCCATTCCCCTCGAAGAAGTACAACCAATTGAGGAAATTGTCAAGCGATTCTGTACCGGAGCCATGTCCCTAGGCTCCCTATCCCGAGAAGCCCACGAAACCCTAGCCATCGCCATGAATCGTTTAGGTGGTAAATCCAACAGTGGAGAAGGAGGCGAAGATCCAATTCGCTTTAAAATTCTTAACGATGTCGATGAAACCGGACATTCTCCCACCCTGCCCCACCTCAAAGGATTGCAAAATGGAGATACCGCCAGCTCCGCCATCAAACAAATAGCATCAGGAAGATTTGGCGTAACCCCAGAATACCTAATCAGCGGCAAACAACTAGAAATTAAAATCGCCCAAGGAGCAAAACCCGGAGAAGGAGGACAATTACCAGGGACAAAAGTTAGCTCTTATATTGGAATGTTACGACGTTCCAAACCCGGAGTATCATTAATTTCCCCACCACCCCATCACGACATCTACTCCATTGAAGACTTAGCCCAACTCATCTTCGACTTACACCAAATCAACCCCCAAGCCCAAGTATCAGTAAAACTAGTAGCCGAAATCGGTATCGGCACAATAGCCGCAGGCGTAGCCAAAGCCAACGCCGATATCATCCAAATTTCCGGACATGATGGCGGCACAGGCGCATCACCCCTAAGCTCCATTAAACACGCAGGCAGCCCATGGGAACTAGGAGTAACCGAAGTCCATCGCGTCTTAATGGAAAACCAACTGCGCGATCGCGTTATACTCCGAGCTGATGGAGGATTTAAAACAGGATGGGATGTGGTGATGGCAGCCTTAATGGGAGCAGAAGAATATGGCTTCGGCTCCGTATCAATGATTGCCGAAGGCTGTATCATGGCAAGAATTTGCCATACTAATAACTGTCCCGTCGGAGTAGCCACCCAACAAGAACATCTCCGGAAACGTTTCTCAGGAGTACCAGGAAACGTCGTTAACTTCTTCTACTTTATCGCCCAAGAAGTCCGGAGCCTCTTAGCACACCTCGGCTACTCTAAACTAGAAGATATCATCGGTCGAGCTGACTTACTCAAACCACGGGAAAATATCCAGCTTGCCAAGACATCAGGATTGAATCTTAACTGCTTAATTCAACTACCCGATACCAAAAACAATCGCACCTTCCTCCAACACGAAGAAGTCCATAGTAACGGCACAGTATTAGACGATAAAATCCTCGCCGATGCCGATATCCAAACCGCCATCGCCAACCAAAGCACCGTAACCAAAAATTACGATATAGTCAATACAGATCGGACAGTAGGAGCAAGGATAGCAGGCGCGATCGCAAAACCTTATGGCGATACAGGCTTTGAAGGACAAATCAACCTCAACTTCAAAGGCGCAGCCGGACAAAGTTTCGGCGCATTTAACCTCCCAGGCATGACACTAACTTTAATCGGTGAAGCCAACGACTACATCGGGAAAGGAATGCACGGCGGACAAATTATTATCAAACCACCTGCCGAAGCAAATTACGATCCAGCCAAAAACGTAATTGTCGGTAACACCTGCCTTTACGGTGCCACAGGAGGAACCTTATTCGCCAACGGCGGCGCAGGTGAAAGATTTGGTGTCCGCAACTCCAAAGCACAAGCCGTAATTGAAGGAGCAGGAGATCATTGTTGCGAATATATGACAGGCGGAGTTATCGTCGTCTTAGGCAATATGGGGCGTAATGTTGGTGCAGGAATGACAGGTGGATTAGCTTACTTCTTGGATGAAGATGGCAGTTTCCCCGCCAAAGTTAATCCAGAAATCGTGAAATTCCAACGAGTAATTGCCCCCGCAGGAGAACAACAACTTAAAGAATTAATTCAAGATCATGCTGAATTAACAGGTAGTCCCAAAGCCAAGCTAATTTTAGCAAATTGGTCAGAATATCTGCCCAAATTCTGGCAAGTCGTACCACCTTCAGAAGCCAACAGTCCCGAAGTAAATCCCACAGTAGATAGTCAGGAGGAAAGGCAGTTAAGTGGAGTTAAGTAGAAGTTAGAGGCAAGGGGTTAAAGGCGAGAAAATTCAACCAACCTCTAACCCCTCCTCCCCTCCTCCCCTCCT
>DOIX01000101.1:6337-8181 GCA_003511885.1 Cyanobacteria bacterium UBA11153 | reverse complement strand
CTTTTGGGAAACTTAGCCAAAAATCAGCTCGGATTTTCTCCCCTGCTCCTCTGCTCCTCTGCTCCTCTGCTTTCTTGAAACCTCACCAAAAGACTTATTCAGCAAGCCCTTATTAGTTATTGGTTATTGGTTATCGATTATTCGCCACTCCCCACCCAGGCATCCCCTATTCCACTCAAACGGCAGATTGAGCAATTTCGTTAATCTTGGCTAAATCTGGAGTTGGAGTTTGGCTTTCCATTCCCATCCATAAGAGATATTCAATATTACCAGCAGGACCAGTAATCGGAGAGAAAGTTAAACCTTTGTAAAGCCAGCCTTGATTTTGGGCTGCGGTTAACACTTGCACGATGGCATCGGCTCTGTCTTTTCCATCCCTGACTACGCCTTTTTTCCCCACGCGATTGCGCCCTACTTCAAATTGTGGCTTTACCAATAATACTATCTCCCTCGGCGGTTGGAGAAGATGCCACAATGGGAGAAGAATTTTCGTCAGGGAAATAAAGGATACATCCACAACCCCCAAATCAGGATATAACCCATTTTCCACCATCTCCCCTTCTGGAGATTGCGGTAAATTTCCATATAAATCTTCAGGTTTAAGATAGCGAATATTAGTACGCTCTTTTAAAATAACTCGTGGATTATTTCGCAAACTCCAAGCAACTTGCCCATAGCCAACATCAATACCATAAACTAATTTCCCACCAGCTTGTAACAAGCAATCGGTGAAACCACCTGTAGAAATACCGCCATCCAAACAAATTCGTCCCTCTACAGGAATTTGAAATAATTTTAAGGCTTTAGCTAGTTTTTCGCCGCCTCTAGACACGTAAGGGGATCTTTCTTTAATTTTGATTTCAGCAGTTGGCTGGATTTCTGTCCCCGGTTTATCAATAACTTGATCCTTCACCATGACTTCGCCAGCCCTAATTAGTCGCTGTGCTTCTTGTCGAGACGAACATAAATTTAGTTCTACTAATAAAGTATCAAGGCGTTGTTTACTCATCAATATTAATGTCAGATTGCGGATAATTTTAATTTTTTCCTAGAGTCAATACACCAGACTCAATATCTACTAATAATTGTCGATTCCTCAACCACTTCCTACCAATTAAAATTTCTGGTACTCCGTCACCTGCATGAACAGGAATATCAAATTCTTGTCCATCTATCCGTACTTTACCAATATAGAGATTAAATGTAGAATCTCCTCCTTGTGCCATGCGCATAGCTTCCCTGCGAACATAAACCCAATCAAATCCTACTATGTCTTGATTGTCAATAGCTAGCCAACCGGAAAATCCAGTATCTAGCATTGCTTCAGTCACTATTTCTAATCCATCACCTGCAATCAATTCAATTTCAAAAAATAGCTCATCATCTTCACCAAATTGGCCTTGGATCATATCGTTCCACAAACTCCACTTTGATTAATTCTGAACAGAAACGGAATTCCTTCTGGGTGCTTCTGACGAGACATTTGTGTCGCCACTTCTATATCTCTGTCAATCGCATAGTCTCCTGTTTCTGGATCGATAGCAATATACCAGTTATAGTGGGTTTCAATCAACTCAGGTTTAAGGCGATCGAAAACAAGTTTACAACGTTGGTGAATTGCTTCTTGTTGGGCTTTCCATTGAGCAATTTTTTCGGGAGACCATTGGATTTCTGGAAAGATCCTGCCTCGCCGTACTGTGCGAGTGGAGGTGGGTATAGAATTTGTAGTTGTCATTAATTTTTTCTCCTTTGTTACTTTTTCTATTTAAAATCGTCTCTGGATATATCATGGATTGTATTTTAGCAGAAACTCCAGACTGTGTATAGCAGTTGATAGTTGATAG
>DOIX01000101.1:0-6070 GCA_003511885.1 Cyanobacteria bacterium UBA11153 | reverse complement strand
TGATAGTTACTCAGATTTCTTTCATGTCCATTGTCAATTGTCCACTGTCCATTGTCAATTGTCCATTGCATTCATGACGTTATTTCGCCTCATCGGGATGTGGGGGTTGCTACAACTACCAACTGTCTGCTGCGATAAGTGGGTGGAGATGCCTCAGCGCGGGCTTTTGCGATCGCCAACCAAAAGATTAGTAAAACTAATATAATCAAACTACCCAGAATGACACTCAGAAGCGATACTCTGTTTTAAGTAAACCCTAAAATCGCGTTCAAACAACTGCTATGACTACCCAAAATCCCAATGCGGATCCTGTCACCACTGAGGAATTATTAAGAGAAGATTTAGCATCCACTGATTTAATCGAGGATGTCGCTACCATCAACTATCCAGAAAAAATTGAAACTGTAATCTCCAGTTTGGCGGAAGAAGACAGCGCCATGGTTAGCCGCAATGAGGAAGGTTACCTGTGGAAGTTTAACTATGGTAGTGTGGAAGTTTTTGTCGAATTGACTGGTTCTACTGATGATGATACATTCACTGTTTGGTCTGCCGTGCTTCAGCTACCTGCAAGGAATGAACCGGAGTTGATGCGGAAACTTTTGGAAATGAATTGGACTGATACCTTTGAAGCTCGTTTTGGTATTGTGGAGGACAGAATTATCGTTTTAGCATCGCGGACAGTAGCTGAATTATCTCCTGGGGAAATTTCTCGTGCTATCACTATTGTCGCGACTATTGCTGATGATAATGATGACGCATTACAAGCTGAGTTTGGCCTGGTATAAATGGGAATCTTTTATTTAACGCAAAAAACGCAAAGTGAATCGCAAAGAACGCAAAGAATATACTGTTTATTTGGGTGTGTTATGACCGTTTTAGAAGTGGTATAGACTCATCTTTAGTATGGGGAAAGCATTTGGAGATGAAGATATTTATTGTTTGACTAAGGATATCCCTCCAATGCTTTCCCTCTAGATATCTTCTTCTATAGCAACCGCCCTGGCGGTTGCTATAATTATCCTGTATATTTTGTAGTGCGAGCATCTTCCTCGCAGGAGCATCTTCCCTAAATACTTGCTACAGATGCTATTGTTGCTCCCCCCTTACTAAGGGGGGTTGGGGGGGTAAATGTGTAGCATTAAGACAATTGATATAAGATTGATAGTCAGGCAACCGCACTCATCATCTACCGCGATGCGGCTACAGAAGCACCAGCAGTCACCACAACTAAATTATCTGGATGAAGCAATTCCTTAGCTACCTGATTTACCTCTGCTAAAGTCACCCGTTCAATTTTCTTCACAAAAGTGCGAATTTCGCGATTGTCTAATCCGTACACTTTATTGTCGAGAATAGTTTGAGCTAACCCATCTGGATTAGCAATACCGACAGGATATTGGCTGCTAATTGCTCGTTTAGCTGTGGCAACTTCAGGAGCAGTTACTCCTTTGTCTCTGACTTGCTCGATGACAGCAATAGTACTTGCGATCGCATTTTTGGTATCTTCGGGTGCTGTTTGCATAGAAATTATAAATGGTCCGGGATGCAATCCTGCCTGAAAGTAGCTATAGATACCATACGTCAAACCGAGGCGATCGCGAATTTCTGTCCCTAACCGACTCGATAAAGTATCGCCGCCGAGGATTTGGTTTAAAACTAAGGCGGCATAGAAACGGGGATCCTTCCGGTTAATTCCTTGATAACCTAATAGGGTAATGGATTGGGTTTTGCCGGGGAGGATGGGGTTTAATTCTATCCTTGTCTTCGGGATCGATATCTCTGGATATTGGGGAATTGAGGGATTTCCACTCCCTTGCCAAGAGGATAGCAGAGATTCTAGTAGCGATCGCATTTTGTCTGACTCGAAATCTCCAACTAGAGTCAGTATGGTGGTTTCTGGGCGGTAATTAGTCTGATAAAATTTCACCACATCCTCCCGGGTAATCCGCTGTAAGCTTTCGGCTGTGGGAAAAGCATGGTAAGGATGATTTGCTGGATAAATTGTCTGTTGGAAGGTTCGTCTGGCAACTATTTCTGGCGAATCTAAGGCTACTTTTAAATCGCTTAATGTTTGTTGACGGCTTAATTCTAATTGAGCTGTGGGGAATGTGGCATTTTGGATGACATCCGCAAATGTTTCCATCAAAATTTGCAAGTCTGGTGCTAAACTATATCCACCAATATTGATACCTTCACGACTGGCACTAAATCCTAAACTTGCACCTCTATCTTCTAAAATCTTGGCAATTTCTAGTGCCTCTTTAGTTTTTGTCCCATTCATTAAATTATCAGCAGTCAAACTAGCTAAACCTGCTAAATTTTGCGAATCAAACTCGGTGCCAGCACGGATATAACCACTTAAAGTTACAGTAGGCGTACTTGAATCTGGTAGCAGTAAAATTCGCAAACCATTACCTAAAGTAAATTCCTCTGGTAGAGACTGATTCACTTCTTCAACTTCAGGATCGTCGGGAGGTAAATACTTAGCTACTTCAGCAGGATCTACAGGAGGTCCTGCATTAAACTGTTCGCTAGTTTGCCCCCCAGATACAATTGTTTCGCCAGCTTGCTCTGCCAACTCAGTTGGTTCAAAAAACCCAATAGTTCGATCGTTATTATTGAGATAAGTTTGAGCAACCCGCTGAATATCTCCTGCACTAATATTCTGGACTGCTCCTAAATAGCGATCCGTAAAACGATAATCTCCAGTCACAGATTCATCTGCTCCAAGCTGCATCGCCTGATTGGTAATATTTCGGTTATTTAAAATTACCGTAGCCATCAATTGCGCTTTGGCACGATGAAGTTCTTCCTCACTCACACCCTTATCTCTTAAATTAGCAATTTCTGACGTAATAACCTTCTCAATTTCCCCCAGTTTAATATCAGGTGCAGCAGTTGCTGATATTTCGTACCAACCTCCGTCAATTAAGTTAATTGCACCACCAGAAAAATTACTAGCAATACCAGATTCCACTAAAGCTTGATATAGTCGAGAACTACGTCCGCCTGTTAATATATAATCCATAACATCAAGAGCAGGCACATCAGGATGATTAGCAGCGGTTAAGGGATAGACTAGATTTAAAAAAGCTGCACTACCTTGTTCTTTCAGGATAATTGGTTGTTGGTTATTAGTTTGGGCTGGTTGGTTATTATTGATTGATTGTTGGTTGCTCTTTGTTGATTGTCGGTTGTTTATTTCTCCCCATTTCCCATACCCCATACCCGATGCTCCACTCTGAGGAATTTTGCCAAAAGTTTCTTTAATTTTAGCCAGAGTAGATTCAGTTTGGAAATCGCCAACAATAATTAAAATAGCACCATCGGGGCGATAATACTTCTGGTAATATTCCCTGACTTGTTCCACCGTAAACTTTTCCACATCCGCTTTAGTTCCACCCACAGGTAAACCATAAGAACGATCCGGAAAAGCCGCGTGCATCACAGCACGATTTAGTCGATATTCTTGGCTATTTTCATAACCCTGCAACTCAGAAATCACCACTTTTTTTTCTGTTTCCAGTTGTTCAGCATCGATAATAGAATTTACCATCCGATCCGCTTCTAGCGTTAATAATGGTGACAGCTTCTCTCGTTTAACAGTACCAAAATAAACCGTATGATCGTAACTAGTAAAAGCATTAAAATCACTGCCCAAAGCGCTAAAAAGACGACCAAATTGGATGGGACGATTGGTAGTGCCTTTGAAAAGCATGTGTTCTAATTGATGAGCAATCCCATTCACTCCAGGTGCTTCATTGCGAGAACCAATTTTATACCAAACTTGTACAGTAACAACAGGTGCAGTATGGACTTCCTTCGTCAAAACAGTAAGACCATTATCCAGTACCGTCTCCCGAACACCTTGGGTTAATTTTAGTGGAGTGTTGCTACTTGTATTTACCGAAACTGGCTTAACAACTGTTCCTGGCAAATTGCTATTGTCATTTACCCCAGATCCAAACTTAACTGTAGCTTGAGATGGCAGAAAATTTACTGAAGTGGAAGTAGCTTTCGTGGTAAAGAGTAAGGTACTCAGACAAATTCCCACAAGGAATAGCAGCAAACCACGACTGCGCAAAGTTAACCGAAAACGCATAGATTTCTGGACGTAAAAGAGAAAAATAAATCTGAAAGTTATCCTAGTGTAACCAAACGCGAGCGAAGGTTCATAGTAAATCAGTACTATGGTGTCAAATTACCGACTCTCTTAAGTCGGGATGACAGGATTTGAACCTGCGATCCCTTCATTTTGAATGAAAGAGAAAGCACTCTTAAAACATTGCTATATCAGGATTTTCAAGTACATTATATTTCATCATGGTAATTGGGTGCTAATTCAAGGTGATTCTCGCCAAATCTTACGCCATATTAAAACAAAATGACATAAACTAATTGAGTTAGTTTGACGTAAAAATCCGATCGCATCGGTATGTGCTGTCAATCTTTTTTTTGAATATTGCTCTGATCGGAAAATCCTTGACAGCCTCAATTGCCACTAGCCCTATCTTTAGCATAGAATATTGACATAATCTCCTGGGCTGGTTAATTCACAGGTAAGATCTTGAATAAACCTTAAGATTTATGAATAAATTATTAAGGGGTATCAGTGGGCAGATTTTTTGGGGAAGTCTATGTTTAACCCTTATGTTAAACACAGACGGCGGTTCCTGGAAATCTCTGGCGCAAACTCAGACGGCTGAGAGGTGGACATTACCCCAGAAGCAGTTTCCGCAACAGTTACTCATAAAATGTGGGTACAGAAAAAAACAGTTAACCTTCAAACCTCCAGACTCTACCTTGATACAAGAAGGTAATTTAAGGGGAGAAAACTGGGAACAAGGTTCATTCCGTTGTGAAGAATATCGTCCTCCCATTCCTTTGATGGCATTGATTCCTCAATCTAATATCGGTTTAACTGTATCTGAATATCCCACTCTATTGTTTTATATTCCTGATGCCAATCTGGAGGGAGTAAATTTAGAATTTGGTATTTACGATTCGGAAGGTAAAGATCTGATATACCAACAAAAATTAGCGCTAAAAGATGGTGACGCTATTATCGCTATAGATTTATCAAAAGCTCTGTCTTTACCTCCCTTAGCAGTTGGAAAAATTTATTCATGGTATTTCAGTATTGTCTTCAATCCTGAAGATATGAGTGATAGCAAATTTGTTGGAGGTGAGATACAGCGAGTTGCACTTAACTCGGACATTCAGGATCGACTTAATACTGTCTTACCGCAGGAGCAGCCAGGGATATATGCAGAAAATGGAATCTGGTATGAAGCCTTAGCCAGTTTAGCGAAGTTACGCTGTTCCCATCCTCATGATGTCACCTTAGCTGATAATTGGAGATCGCTATTACAGCAAGTTGGCTTATCAGAAATTTCCCAAAAGCCTTTGGCACAATGTATAGTAAGTGGGAAGTAGTTATTTTTTATTTGTTGTTGCTTATTTTTTGTTGGTTATTTCCACAAAGACAGGCAACCGACAAAGAATAAGGTAGAAAAAATTATTCCCCATTCCCCATCTTGCTATTTTTCCTCAACTCCGGATATCAGTCGTTACTACTAGTAAAAATAGGAGGATAAGCTATGCTAGAAGCCCTGAGCTAAGGGAAGGAAATATTAGTTTTATGAAATGGGTAATTTCAGAAGCATTAAGTATTGAAAGAATAAAAATAGCGATCGCAGATTTGCCACCTTCGTTACGAGGAACTAAAATAGTACAGCTTTCCGATTTCCATTACGATGGTTTGCGACTTTCCGAAAAAATCCTAGCCGATGCAGTTGAAGCTACCAATCAGGCGGAAGCAGATGTGGTTGTTTTAACAGGCGATTACATTACCAATGAGCCACAACCCATTCACCAACTAGTGCGAAGATTAAAATACTTGGAAAGTCGTATTGGCATATTCGCAATACTAGGAAACCACGATTTATATCACTATAATTCAAAAACCTTAGTTACTGATGCACTGACTCGCATTGGCATCCAAGTCTTGTGGAATGAAATCGCTTATCCCTTTGGCGAGAAATTACCCTTACAGCGGTTCCCGCTCTTA
>DOIX01000019.1:74991-86423 GCA_003511885.1 Cyanobacteria bacterium UBA11153 | reverse complement strand
TTTATATTTTCTTAGCCTCAATCGCCAAATACTTAACTATAGCAACCGCCAGGACAGTTAGGACATTCTCAATTCCTCAAACCCTTGATTTTACAGATTTCTTCCCCAGTCCCTAGCTGTATAATTTCTGGAGAAACTCTTCCTGCAATCTGTTACTTATGTAGTCCATGAGGAGAGGTTTGAGGGTAAAGAGAGTTTGAGTTTTTTTCTTAATTGTAGATGTCACTTTTTCCAGGAGAGATCGCCGTTCTAAAGATGTTAATGCTTCCAGGAAATCAGCCAGAGATACTTGTGGTAC
The DNA here is from genome assembly GCA_003511885.1 of Cyanobacteria bacterium UBA11153. Lineage (GTDB taxonomy): Bacteria > Cyanobacteriota > Cyanobacteriia > Cyanobacteriales > Coleofasciculaceae > Limnofasciculus. The sequence goes on along the minus strand of DOIX01000019.1, from coordinate 86,125 downwards.
AAAGTCTGTTCGTAATTCGGAAAATGTGACTGGTTTTTGAGCGATTGATAACCAATACACAATTTCGGATTCTAAATCTGATAACCGTTCCATTTGGGATGCCAATAAATAGCGAATATCTCCAAAAACTGAAGTATCTTCTTCCAAGGATTCCAGAAAATTGGGGATACTACTATTAAATAAATACTGAATAGTACCAGCGACTATCTTTAAGGTAAAAGGATTACCTCCATAGCGTTCAACTAAAACTGCCCATTCCTCAGTTGAAGCAAAAAAGTCCCCCTTAATCCTCAAGATATCTTGGATGGCTTTTTCAGATAAACCAGTTAATACCATTGAGCGAATTGGGTTAAATTTACCTTCAATTAACGCAATTTCTTGCAGTTTTTCCCGACTGGTTAAGAGGATAGTACTTTGATGATTCGTTTCCCCTAAACATTTCAATAGTTGACCATATCCTTCATACCCAGGTAAATAACCACCACTGCGATCGCACGGTGCGAGAATTGTCTCAATATTATCCAATACTACCAGGCAACGGTGCATTCGTAAGCAAGTCAATAGTTGTAAAATAAGGTGGTTAAAATTATGAGATAGTTTTATGTCTTGGGATATTGTCAAGGATTGAATTAATTCTTCTAAGAATTCCTCAAAGGGTGGCGCACGATGAAGACTGCGCCAGATTACATAGTCGAATTCACCTTGAATCTCTCTGGCTAGCTTCACAGATAAAGAAGTTTTGCCAATACCACCCATACCAAATAAACCCACCAATCGGCAACCATCTTGTAGAATCCACTTTTTGAGAGTGCTTAGTTCTTCATTTCGTCCATAAAATGGGGCTATATCTGGGGCATCTCCCCAATCTATTTGAACTGGATAATGTTTAATGGGTGATGAATTATGACTAATTTTAACCACCGATGATTTACGATCTAACTCTTTGGCTTTGCGCTTTAAGACTAACTGAAGATTACTTTTGGTTACCTTTTCGCCGAAGGCTTGGGAAAGTAATTGCCATAGCTGGGAACCCGTCTGTTTCACATAACCCACCTCATAGCCAGAGGTTTTGGCGATCGCATAATAAGACTGTTCTTCCCAAGCTTGGCGAAATACCATAACTTGTAATTTGCTTAAATGTTGCTCTCTTAAGGTTGTTTCAACAATTCCTAATGCTTCTTCGTTATTCATAATGTCAAAAAAAGCTCTATTAAGATAGTCTGCCCAAATCCTCTACTCCAGATCCCCGACTTCTTCAAGGAGTCGGGGATCTGGCTCTCTTAACTTTTGCAGAACTCTGGGATCTAAGTCTAAAGTCTTCCCTAAGTAAAGTTTGTTACTTAGATTACATTATCCTCACTTCGATCGCACCTTTTCCGAACTTTTTCTTACCCTAAAAACTGAATAATACTGCTAATCTCACCTGTATTAAAAAGCAAGAGAAACCATCCTTCATCCTTTCGTTAGGAGAGTTGCAACTAGTGAGCAGGTTTCCACATCTATCTCGTCGTCAGGTTATTCGTGGTATTTTAGCCACTACAGCGTTTGGTGTTACCTCAAAATTCGGCACTGGATGCTCTTCAACTACTGGGAGTAAAGCGGATTCGGGCACAGAAGGCACAGGAGGTAAGCCACTGGTTATCGGCTTTATCTACGTGGGTGCTAAAGATGACTATGGCTACAATCAAGCCCATGCAGAAGGTGCAGCAGGTATTGCTAAAATCCCTGGTGTGAAAATTGTTGAACAAGCTAGTGTACCAGAAACTACAGAGGTACAGGAAGCAATGCGGAGTATGATCGAACAGGATGGGGCAACTGTGATATTTCCCACTTCTTTCGGCTACTTCGATCCTCATGTTATCAAAGTTGCCCAAGATTATCCTGATGTGCAATTCTTACACTGTGGTGGCTTGTATGTAGAAGGGAAACATCCTAAGAATGTTGGTACTTATTTTGGCTACATTGATGAAGCTCAATATGTAGCAGGAATTGTGGCTGGACTAACTTCTAAGAGTAGTAAATTAGGTTTTATTGCGGCTAAACCTATTCCTCAAGTATTGCGCAATATTAATAGTTTCACTTTGGGGGCACGTAGCGTTAATCCAAAAGTTACTACTCAGGTAGTTTTCACCGGAGATTGGGCTTTACCTGTTAAAGAAGCTGAAGCTGCCAATAGTATGGCAGATCAAGGTATTGATGTGCTAACTGCTCACGTAGATAGCCCCAAAGTAATTGTCGAAACTGCGGAAAAACGCGGTATTTTTGCTAGCGGTTATCATGCTAATCAATCCGCACTTTCCCCGAAAGGATATTTAACTGGTGCTGAGTGGGATTGGACAACTGTTTACACTAAATATGCGGAAATGTTAAAAGCTGGTAAAACGACAACCAATGGGGGTATTCCTCATTTAGTCAGAGGTGGTTTTAAGGAAGGATTTTTAAAGTTGTCTCCATACAGCACCACAGTTAGTGACAAAGCGAAAAAGGAAGCAGAAGCAGCTAAAGCAAAGTTCCTTGATGGTAGCATGGTGATTTATAAGGGGGCAATTAAAGACAATAGTGGGAAAGTAATTATTGCGGCAGATAAGGAATACAAACAGCAAGATCCGGAATTGGAAAAGATGAATTGGTTGGTTGATGGTGTTATTGGTAAGGTTTAGTGATTAGTCATTAGTCATTGGTTATTAGTCATTGGTCATTTCTGAACCACCGCTCATTACTCCTTAATCTTCATGATTAACTCTCACAATTACCGTCGCAGTTTGGAAGCGGTTTGCATTCCTCTCTTTGCTCTTTTATTTTCATTGGTTTTATTTGGTATATTTTGTGCCGCCGCAGGTGCTAATCCTTATGAGGTTTATGGCTCAATTTATAAGGCGGCTTTTGGTAGTTGGTTTTCTTTCCAAAATACCTTAATTAGGGCTTCCCCTCTCATGCTAACTTCTCTCTGTACGGCGTTGCCAGCCCGTTTAGGATTGATGATTATTGGCAATGAGGGTGCATTTGTCATTGGCGGATTGGGTGCTGTAGCGGCTGGATTAACTTTATCAACCAATGCGCCACCTGTAGTTGTCCAAATTGGGATGGCTGTCGCAGGAATTATTTGTGGCGGTATTTGGATTGGGGCTGTAGGAGCATTACGTCATTATCGAGCAGTTAATGAGACAATTAGTAGTTTGCTCCTGAATTATATTGCGATCGCACTTTTAAACCATTTAGTCAGCGGTCCTTGGAAAGATCCTAGTTCCCTGAATAAACCATCATCTTATCCCATTGCCGATATTAATATGTTAGGCAAAATCGGGGACAGTCGCATTCACTATGGTTTGATTTATGGTTTAATTGCTTGTGCGATCGCCTATTTCTTGATTCAGCGTACCACATTTGGCTTTGCGGCTCGCACTGCTGGCGGAAATATTCGGGCAGCCCGCATTGCTGGATTGCCTGTAGGTAAACTAACAATGGCAATTTGTTTTTTAGCTGGCTCTTGTGCGGGATTAGCAGGAATGGTGGAAATTGCTGCTGTACAAGGTAGAGCGAATGCTTCTTTAAATGCTAACTATGGTTATAGTGGTATTTTAGTAGCATTTATTGCCAGACATAATCCTCTTGCTGCTGCTGTAGTGGCAATTTTACTCGGTGGAATTCTCGCTAGTGGTGGAATTTTACAGCGGGTACATGAATTACCCGATGCTACTATCTTAGTATTTCAGGGATTAGTTTTTCTAGCAGTGCTTTATAGTGAATCACTATACGGACGTTTGGCAATTTTCAAAGATAGAGAGGTAGTTAGTAGTAACAAATCAGAAGCTATTGCTTGATAGGTAATGGCTAATTGCTAATTGCTAATGGGTAATGGTTAATTGGGTACTGGGAATAAAAAATCTGCCTCATAATTTACGAAAAACAGATAGCGATCAAGATGCTCGCACTACATAAAAAAATTAACCGTTATTGCGCCATTGGTAGTGTGAGCGTCTCGCTCACTAGAGAAAATGTATGAATTTTGTTCCAATTTCCAAATTGGTAGTGTGAGCGTCTCATTCAATAGAGAAAACGTATAAATTTTGTTCCAATTCTCTATTCCCAATTCTTAATTCCCAATTCCCAATTCCCAATTTCCTATTTCTAATTGCCTATTTCCTGTTCCCCATTAAATTAACAAGGAGAAAAATTATGACAACAGAAGCATTGGGATGGTGGGGAGTTCCCCTGGCAATCGCAGCCGGAACAATGCGAGGTGGTACTCCTTTTTTGTTTGTATCTTTAGGAGAATGTTTAACTGAAAAAAGCGGCAAAATTAACCTAGGATTAGAAGGTACTTTGTTAACGGGAGCCATGAGTGCTTATGCTATTTCCTATTTAACTGGATCTCCATGGCTAGGAGTAATTACAGCAGGTTTAGCAGGGATGTTATTGGGATTCATTCACGCTTGGATGACTCAACAACCGAAAGTTAATGATATTGCTGTGGGTATTGCCATGATTATCTTTGGTAGCGGGATTGCTTTTTTCTTGGGAAAACCGTTTATTCAACCTAAAGCCCCCCAATTACCAACAATAGATTTAGGCAGTTGGAGTAATATTCCCGCCTTGGAATCAGCCTTAAAAATTAGTCCGCTGTTTCTGTTAGGTATTGCGATTGCGCCTTTGATGGCATGGTTTTTTAAATCAACTCGTTGGGGTTTATTTATCCGTGCGGTTGGGGATAGTCCAGATGCAGCATTAGCCATGGGAGTTTCGATTAAAAAAGTGAGAATGTTATCGATTGTTGCTGGTAGCTTTTTGGCAGGAATTGGTGGTGCTTCTCTATCTCTATACTATCCCGGTGTTTGGAATGAAAGTATATCGAGTGGACAGGGATTAATGGCTGTCGCCCTAGTTATTTTTGCCCGCTGGCAACCCATGGAATGTCTCTATGCTTCCCTATTATTTGGTGGAGCGCAAGCACTAGGTCCGGCTTTACAATCTGTGGGTATTAGTCAGGGCTATTATCTATTTAATGCTGCCCCATATATTTTGACACTTTTAATCATGATTATTACCTGTTCCCCTAAACGTACTTTGAATGGTGCGCCTGGGGCTTTAGGATCTAGTAATTAGTTTTTGTATATGGTTCCTACTAAGCACTTTAGTGCGTTTAAGTACAACAATCCCAGGCACTAAAGTGCCTACTACAAACAAAAAATTGATATAACCAATGACAAAAACCTTAGATTTAGCAGTAAATGGAACTTTAATGAGGGGGTTAGAATTAAATGGAAATTTATTAGCAGTTGGAGCCACCTTTGTACGAGAAACAAAAACAGAAACTACCTATCGAATTTGGTCAATTAATGATTGCTATCCCGCAATGATTAGAGTTAAAGAAGGGGGAAATGCGATCGCAGTTGAAGTTTGGCGGATTCCTGTTGCTAGTCTGGGTACTATTTTACTGCAAGAGCCTCCAGGATTATCTATTGGTAAAGTGTGTCTGATTGATGGTGAAGTTGTATTAGGAGTTTTAGGGGAACCAATTGCTTGTGAAAATCAGCAAGAAATTACTCAATATGGTGGTTGGCGTGAGTATCAAGAAGCTAGTAAATTAAAGACTGAGGGAAGTTAAATATGGGACTTTTTGTTGATGCTGAACCTTATCCTTATCCTTATAATGGCGATTTGCGTCCAGAAAATACAGCTTTGCTAATTATTGATATGCAAACTGATTTTTGTGGGATTGGTGGTTATGTTGATAAAATGGGGTACGATTTATCTTTAACTCGCGCTCCTATTGAGCCAATTAGTAAAGTTTTAGCAGTTGCACGGGAGAAAGGATTTCATGTAATTCATACTCGTGAAGGGCATCGACCGGATTTATCTGATTTACCAGAAAACAAGCAATGGAGATCCCGTCAAATTGGCGCTGGTATAGGCGATCCTGGTCCTTGTGGTAAAATTTTAGTTCGAGGTGAACCAGGTTGGGAAATTATTCCCGAATTAGTACCTATTCCTGGAGAAACTATCATTGATAAGCCAGGAAAGGGGTCATTTTATGCGACAGATTTAGACTTAATACTCAGGCGGAAAGGTATTCAAAATATTGTCCTAACTGGTGTGACTACTGATGTTTGCGTCCATACCACGATGCGAGATGCCAATGACAGAGGTTATGAATGTTTATTGCTATCTGACTGTACTGCTGCAACCGATTATGGTAACTATCTAGCTGCAATTAAAATGATTAAAATGCAAGGGGGTGTATTTGGGACTGTTGCTGATGCAACGGCATTTATTCAAGCTATCCAAGGATAAGAATTAAAAGTAAACATCTCCAAACAGGTAAATATAAAAATCATGAATACTGCCACAGAAACTATTAAGTTAGAATTAACCAAGCCACCAGAATTAGAAGTGGTAAATATGACCAAAAAATTTGGTACATTTACCGCACTAGATAACGTATCAATACATCTGAAACCAGGAAAATTCCATGCTTTACTGGGTGAAAACGGGGCTGGTAAAAGTACCCTAGTCAAGTGCATCATGGGTTTCTATAAACCTACCTCCGGTGAAGTACTGATTGACAAACAAAATCGGACAATTGAAAGTCCTCGTGATGCTCATAAACACGGTATTGGAATGGTTTATCAGCATTTTACCTCTGTACCTGCGATGAATGTCGCCGAAAATCTGGTTCTTTCCAAGTTTGACAGTCCCAATTTAATTAAGTGGAAAGATGAGTATCAGGAATTAAATGCCTTTATGGAAAATTCTCCTTTCCAAATTCCACTCAATATTCCCGTGTCTCAATTAGCCGCTGGACAAAAACAAAAGCTGGAAATTCTTAAACAAATTTACCTTAAAGTAGGTGTCTTAATTCTGGATGAACCTACATCCGTACTCACTCCCCAAGAAGCAGATGAAGTCTTAGGATTACTGAGGGAAACAGTTACAGAGGGTAAATTAAGTGTCCTCATTATCAGCCATAAATTCCGGGAGGTAACTTCATTTTGTGATGAAATTACCGTATTGCGTAAAGGCAAATTTGCTGGTAATGGTTTAGTAAAAAATCTCTCTATCTCAGATATGGCTGAGATGATGATGGGTGAGAAGCGTCAGCCGAAACCAGTGGAAAAGATAGCACATCCCAACCCTATTCCAGTACTTGATGTGAAAAATATTCACGCTAATAAAGATAATGGCATAGAAGCAGTTAAAAACGTCAATTTTACAGTACATAGTGGAGAAATTGTCGGGATTGCAGGGATTTCTGGAAATGGACAGCGAGAATTAGTAGAAGTATTAGCTGGACAGCGTATTGCTACTGATGGAAAAGTGTTAGTTAATGGAGATATTTATACTGCAACTAGGGCAGAAATGTACAAACATAAGGTTTTTTCCCTCCCGGAAGAACCTCTCCAAAATGCTTGCGTACCCCACATGAGTGTAGCAGAAAATCTTGCCCTACGCACCTTTGATCGTCCTCCCCAAGCTAAAGGCAGTATCCTACTTATTCTTAAGGAAATTCGACAGATGGCTTTGGGTTTGATTAGTACTTTCAAGATTAAAACTCCTGCCCCAGAAACACCAATTGGTAATCTTTCTGGAGGAAATGTACAGCGTGCCGTTTTAGCCAGAGAATTATCTGAAGATCATATTAATTTACTGATTGCCGCTAATCCCTGTTTTGGCTTAGACTTTGCCGCAGTCGAGTACATTCACGGCTCAATTATTGAGGCACGAAACAAAGGAGTAGCGGTATTACTAGTAAGTGAGGATTTGGATGAATTATTAAAATTAGCTGACCGAATTTTTGTAATTAGTGAAGGAAAGTTGGTTTATGAAAGTGCGATTGCAGATGCTGATTTTAACACGATTGGTCAACGGATGGCAGGACACTAATGGAGCAAATTTTAATCCTGAAAGATTTATTCAATATTGCCACAAAACAGGATGAATTATCCTGGGAACCTTTTCGCCCTGGAGTTGATATTTATCGACTTTATCAAGATGGCGAAGAGGGCGCAAGGGCTGCATTATTGCGCTATCAACCGGGAGCAAGTGTTCCTATGCACGATCATTTAGGTTATGAACATATCTTGATTTTGTCTGGTTCCCAAACGGATCGAAATGGGGAATATGATGCTGGTACTTTGGCGATTAATCCACCCAATAGTCACCATAGTGTTATTAGCAAAGGAGGTTGTATTGTGCTTGCTATTTGGGAAAAACCTGTCTTAATTCGCAATAATACTTGTCAGTAAGTTGCCCAACCCGCCGTAGAATTAATTCTACGGCTAATAGCTCAAGTCCATTGAAATGGACTGAAATTATGACGAGAGTCAGTTTTAACTGACTTCAGCTATGAGACAGTGGTTTTAACCACTGTCGGGCAATCGAGAGTGGTACAAAATCTGAGTATATCCTTATTTTTAGCTAACAACACTAATTATGACTTCAATTTTAGCTCAACCTTACGATTATGAACTTCCTGTTGCCAGTACTTTAGCACTGCTAATTATTGATATGCAGCGAGATTTTTTAGAATCAGGTGGCTTTGGTGAAGCATTGGGGAATGATATTAGCCAAGTCAGATCCATTATCCCAACTGTCCAACAATTATTGGCAGTATTTCGTGAATATAAGTTACCTATTTTTCACACGATTGAATGTCATAAACCAGATTTATCTGATTGTCCCCCATCCAAGTTAAATCGAGGTAAAGGGAAATTAAAAATTGGTGATATTGGTCCGATGGGACGGATTTTAGTTCTAGGAGAATATGGAAATGCGATTATTCCTGAGTTAGCACCTCTCCCTGGCGAGATAGTTATTACTAAACCGGGAAAGGGTGCATTTTATAACACTAACTTGGAATCTTTACTTCATGAACAAAACATTACCCATCTCTTAATTGCAGGAGTAACGACTGAAGTTTGTGTCCAAACAACTATGCGAGAGGCAAATGATCGTGGATTTCAATGTTTATTGGTTGAAGATGCTACCGCGAGTTACTTTCCAGAATTTAAAAGATCCACGCTGGAGATGATCATCGCCCAAGGTGGAATTGTCGGTTGGATTGCACCAGCGCAAAATGCTATTGAAGCGCTGGAAAAAAGAGTTTGAATTGTTAACTTTTAACCAGGTGTGAGGAATCATGATGAACGATGCAATTAGATGGCAGGTTTGGGTGACTGCGCCAGTAACTTTCTTGATGTCTTTATTAGTTTCTAATGGAGTAGTCAATAGTCTTCCGGTATCCGCTTCTAGTATTACTGATGCTCAATCTACAGAAGAGATAACTGCTGCAACAACATTGCCAGAAAATAATGTTGAATCATCTGCTGATTTGCCAATACTGGATAATCTTACCTCGGTAAATGAACTTTCTTTACCGGAAGGAGAAATAGAATCAAATCAGTCTATGTCACAAGTCACTAATGTGACACAATTAAGGGATGTTTCGCCTGGAGATTGGGCTTATGAAGCATTGCGAAACTTAGTTGAACGATATGGTTGTATTGCGGGCTATCCCGATGGTACTTATCGCGGCAATCGGGCGATGACTCGTTATGAATTTGCTGCTGGTTTAAACGCCTGTTTGCAACAAATTGAGCGAATTATCCAAACAGGTGATAAAGGAACAGTATCCAGCACAGATTTAGCAGGATTGCAACGACTAATTGAAGAATTTAAAACAGAATTAGCCAGTTTAAATTCACAAGTGGATAATTTAGAAGGGCGCATTGCTTTTCTCGAAGATCGTCAATTTTCCACCACCACTAAGCTAAGTGGTTTAGTCTTCATGAATATCACTGGGGCTGGTGCTAGTGATGATGTCAGAGTCGAGGCAATTAATGCTACATCTCCTGATGTCAGATTTGCGGGAAGAGGTACAGATGGTAAACCGCTGATTCAGAAAGTGGATAACCCAAATATTACCATGAGTACGCTGACTTGGTTGACTTTAAATACCTCTTTCACAGGGAAAGATCTCTTAGTAACTCAGTTAGCCGCTGGGAATGGTTTATCTCCAGCCAATCAGTTCGCTTCTGCCGGACTTTTTAATAGTTTTGGTACTCCATTTCTCGATCAAACTGCTGGACCGAATAATGGATCTACTGACGTGGTTATCCGCGACTTATTTTACCAATTTCCACTTGGGGATCGCGTGAAATTAGCCATTGGTCCTCGCATTAATTGGCATCGTTTCTTCGATGATAATGCCTTTACTTTTTTTGTGAATGGTGCTAGTACTTTCAACTCCAATGGTACTACCGTTTATGACCCAATTGATCGAGGTTCTGGAGTAGTTGCTTTAATAAATCTAGGCGAAAAATTTCAGCTAAATTTAGGCTATCTGGGTGAGAATAATGAATATTTACCTGCCGTCTTTGGCTTTAATACTTCATCTAACCCAAGTAAAGGCTTATTTAGCGGTACTAATGTCATTACTGCTGAGTTAACTTTCAAACCAACTTCAACAGCAAATATCCGACTTAGCTACTCTCATATTACCCTGGATAATAATGGTGGAGTAGTCAGCGGAGAACCAATATATGGAGTAGCAGATGATGGTTTTGGTGGTCGAATTAAGCCTGCTGATGTCAATGCTTTTGGTTTGAACTTCGATTGGATGATTTCTTCTAAATTTGGTATCTTTGGGCGTTATGGTTATGCTACGACAGATATCGATCCATCCACACCTGGTATACCGGGAGGCAATATTAACTCTCAATCAATTCAGTTTGGATTAGGCTTGCGTGACTTGGGTAAGGAAGGCGCATTAGGAACGATATCATTTTTGATTCCTTTTGATATCTTAAAAGGTCGAAAATTCCTGGTAGCTGGTGGTGGTGATGGTGGCACGCAATATGAAGTAGAAGCCACCTACTACTACCCGCTAACCAATAATATTGCGATCGTTCCTGCTTTTTACCTAATTGGTAATGCGAATAACTTTGAGAGCAATCCTACCATTTACGTGGGGAACCTACGCGCTCAATTTAGTTTCTAAACATTTAGATCTTATCGCGAGAGGGAGGGTGAAGTATTCGGATATAAATATGGTTGATTTTTATTGCAATCGTATCCCCCGAATGCTTCACCCCTACAATCAGGTTATTATCAAAATCCATTTCCGATCGCCCAACAA
>DOIX01000019.1:74186-74743 GCA_003511885.1 Cyanobacteria bacterium UBA11153 | reverse complement strand
TCTATGTAGGGGCGAAGCATTGCGGCGATAACCTTTGTTTTTTACCCGAATATTTATATCGCAATGCTTCGCCGGGCCCCTTGGGGTAACTGCTGTGGGATCGCAATAATCTATCAAAATCCTTCGCCCTGCCATGGGATAACAATAACCTATCAAAATCCTTCACCCTGCCATGGGATAACAATAACCCAACAATCCCCATCCCCCAATCATTCCCATCACCAGAATTTAACCAAGGTTATTCATATCTTATCGCGAGAGGCAGGGTGAAGCATTCGGATATAAATATGGTGGGTTTTTATTGCAATCGTATCCCCCGAATGCTTCACCCCTACAATCGGGTTATTATCAAAATCCATTTCCGATCGCCCAACAATCCCCATCCCCCAATCATTCCCATCACCAGAATTTAACCAAGGCTATTCATATCTTATCGCGAGAGGCAGGGTGAAGCATTCGGATATAAAAATGGCTGGTTTTTAGTGTTATCATATCCCCCGAATGCTTCACCCCTACAATCGGGTTATTATCAACATCCATTTCCGATCGCCCAACAA
>DOIX01000019.1:67651-73953 GCA_003511885.1 Cyanobacteria bacterium UBA11153 | reverse complement strand
TCTATGTAGGGGCGAAGCATTGCAGCGATAACCTTTGTTTTTTACCCGAATATTTATATCGCAATGCTTCACCGGGCCCCTTGGGGTAACTGCTGTGGGATCGCAATAATCTATCAAAATCCTTCGCCCTGCCCCTTGGGGTAACTGCTGTGGGATCGCAATAACCTATCAAAATCCTTCGCCCTGCCCCTTGAGGTTACAAAGTCCACGCAACGCCGCACACAACCCGAAAACCGATAACGTAGAGGTGCCTGCCGCCCGGATTATAGCTGTAGCGAAACGCGGAACGGCAGATTATCCATTAACCTCATCACCTCAGTAGGGTGCGTTACTGATAACGAACCCTACGCACTGGCAAATTATTCACCCAAATCATCATCCAGATTACTCTCACCATCACCTTTAAGCAGTCCATCTACAGACTTCTTCACCGACTTTAACATTAAATCTGGATGTAACGTCTGGACAGTTGACAATGGACAGTTGACAATTACTGGATATAAATCAAACCGTTTACCCAGAAAGGCTTCCTCTTCGTTTCATGAAGTTATTAATGCCTTAACCGATGTGGCGGTTGCTATAATTACCGGAAACTACCAAAGCTTCCTAGAAGCTGAGAGCCACCGTCATTTATGTGGTGGATGAAAGCGATACAACCTGAGTTCGGAGTTCGGAGGAGAGGAGTTCGGAGGAGAGGAGTAGCCCTTTCAGGGCGGCTACGCCAACAGAGTATGCGCTTCGCGCAGGCTACGCCAACGGAGTTCGGTTTTTTCCCTTTAAGAATCCTCCTGCTTATAGCAGGGGGAGTACGTCAACGAGAAAATACTATCCTATAACTAACTGTATCCAGACAGACTTAGTATAGGTAATGACTAGCGCTTACATCCTGATTGTGGCAGTTTTAGTGATGGGGGGAGTACTCGCCACCTTGGGGGATCGTATTGGCACTCGGGTGGGGAAGGCACGGCTGAGTTTATTTAAGCTTCGTCCCCGCAACACTGCCACTGTCGTAACTATCATCACTGGGAGTCTGATTTCTGCTTCAACGTTGGGAATTTTGTTTGGCTTGAGCGAGTCACTGCGAGATGGGGTATTTCAACTTGATGATATTCTCAAAAAACTGAGAGAAGCACGTCGGGAAGTCGATTTGGTTAACAAACAGAAAACTCAGGGTGAAAAGGAGTTAGCCACCGCTAAATCTCAGCAAGCACAAGTTGAGCAGCGTTTAGCCCAAACAAATCGCAGTTTCCAACAGGCACAAACTCAATTAAAAAAAGTATCGAATCAAGCCAGCATACTGCGCAAAGAAATTCAATCACTTTTAGGAGAAAGACAAAAGTTAATTCAAGAAAAAAATCAACTAAGTCAGGAAAAAGCCCAAGCACTTAATGAGAAGGCTAAAATCATTGAAGAAAAAAATATAGCACTAGAGGAAAAAGACAAAGCACTGGAGGAAAAAGCTCAAGCATTGCAGGCAAAAGATCGAGTTATTGCTGATATTAGCCAGAGAGAAAAATTACTAACTAAAGAAGTTGACTCTCTCCTGGGAGAACGCCAACGGCTAATTCAAGAACAAAATCAACTGATTGAGAATAAAGATCGCATTATTAGTGAAATAAAAGAGCGAGAAACTATCCTGAAAGAAGCCATAGATCAAAAAGAAAATCTCCTTGAAGAAATTGAGGTAAAACTTACCCAAAAAGAGATAGAAATTAATCAACGAGATCGAGAACGGCAAGAATTAGAAAAACAACTTGCTTTTATCCAGCAACAAGTTGATATCTTAGAGCAATACTATCAAGACTATCAAGATTTGCGCCAAGGTAATGTTGCTCTCCTGCGCGGTCAAGTCCTGGCTTTTAGAGTAGTGCGGGTTGTCGAACCAAAAGTTGCTTCTGTGGCATTGGATCAATTATTGCGGGATGCCAATCGCACGGCAATTGATATTATTCAACCCAGTAATAGCGATCCTAAAGAGCCACTAGTGCAAATTACAGAAAACCAAGCTAATCAGTTTATTAATGAAATTAAAGATGGTCAAGACTATGTTGTCAGGCTTCTATCAGCGGGTAACTATGTACTGGGAGAAAAACAAATACAAGTTTTTGCTGATGCAGTTCTCAATCAAGTAGTTTTTCAATCAGATGATATCCTTTCTTCTACTAATATAGATCCTGCAACTATGAGCGATGCCCAAATTCAACAGCGACTAGATCAATTACTCACCGTTTCTCAATTCCGCGCCCGTCGTGCTGGTATTTTAGGTAAAATCCAAATTGGAGATGGTAACGCAGCTCCTCTTGTCCGTTTCATCGAGCAGGTTAGAAAGTCTAATCAACCCCTGGATGTAACAACTGTTGCTGGAGAGGAAACATATACAGCGGGACCGTTAAAAATTAAATTAGTAGCGATTAAAAACGGACAGGTGCTTTTTAGTAATTAAATTGTTAGTCAGGGAATAGGGAACGGGGAATAGAGGATAATTTTTGAATGAGTGACTTTTGAATATGATACTAGGATTCGATCCGGGACGGGATAAATGTGGTGTGGCGGTGATGGGGAGGGAAGAGGAAATCCTTTACCATCAAGTGGTAGTTTCAGAAAACGCGATCGCAACTCTTCAAAGCTTATGCCAAAAATTCCCGATAGATACCATTGTGATGGGGAATCAGACAACTGCCAAAACCTGGAAACAGAAAATCGAGGGAGGCTTATCGCCATCAATACCAATCGTTTTGGTCAACGAACGCTATTCTACCTTAGAAGCACGCGATCGCTATTGGCAAATGTATCCTCCTCAAGGTATCCAACGTCTCATCCCTCAAGGAATGCGTCAACCTCCTCGCCCCATTGATGATATTGTCGCGATTTTGTTAATTGAAAGGTATAGCAAGGGACTAGGGGCTAGGGGCTAGAGGCTGGGGAAGAATTCTGTAAAATCAAGGGTTTGAGGAATTGAAAATGTCTTAACCGCCCTGGTGGTTGTTATATTTGGGAATAGGGAGTAGGGAGTAACACGGCGGATGCCCAGGTAGGGAGTAGGGAGTGGGGTTTAGCAATTAGCCTGCCTTCAATTAGCAATTAGCCATTAGCCTGTCTCACCTTAGCCATTCAAAGTTCAGCCCTAATGGTAAAGTAATAGTCGCCTCCAGGTTCAAGTTGATAATCCCACCTTTCTAAAAATCTACCCAGTGGCTCCTGAATCAAAGCACGTCCCAAAGAAGGTTTGACAGACAAGTTACCCTGGCGGAAACACCATTGAAACTGCCATTCATAGCCTGCTGCATGAACTTCACCTTCAATTTTACCCTGTTGCCAGGAGTGTTGCGTAATTCGCACGTAGGCAGTAGTTTCTGGCAGATTCTGAGAACTCACGATTGGAAAAATTTATGAGGTTGATATAGTAATTATTATGTTTCTACTCCGATTTCTGTCACGAGGCAATAGCTCAGGGGGAAAACTTTTATCTCCCCTGTTCCATTCCCCACTCCCCATCATAAATTCGATAAACTAAAGAAAATATTAATGATATGGTGATGACTGACAAAAATCGCTCCCCATGGGATGTGGGCAGATTCTTCCAAACTGTAACCTACTTCGAGGTTATCCCTTTCCTCAACTGCCTGCAACGGCTGTTTGCGGGTGCTAAGAATCATCAAAAACAGAATCAGAGTCAAGCAAAAAATATGGGCATCATACTGGTAGCGGGGGCAACGGGTGGAGTTGGGAAGCGAGTTGTGCGGCGTTTAATCGAACAGAATTATCGAGTACGTGCTTTAGTCAGAGATAGCCAAAAAGGAAGGGAAATCCTGGGCGATAAGGTGGAATTGTTTGAGGCAGATATTACCATGCCTGAGACATTAACTCCAGCATTAATGAATAATGTCTCAGCTGTAATATGTTGTACGGGAGTGCGAGTCCAACCTGTGGAAGGAGACACTCCAACTCGTGAAAAATATTACCAGGGTATTAAATTTTACATGCCTGAAGTGGTAGATAGTCCAGAAATTGTCGATTATCAAGGAATTAAAAATTTAGTCACTGTAGCGGCAAAAACTCTAGAACCAGGAAAACAATTACTCTTTGATTTCACAAACCCTTCCGAGGATTTAAAAGAAACTTGGGGGGCTGTAGATGATGTGGTGATGGGAGGAGTTAGCGAAAGTTCAATTCGTTTAATCGATAAGGCAGCACTTTTTACTGGTCTTGTCTCTACTGCTAATTCTGGTGGCTTTGTTTCGGTGAGGACTCGTAATTTTAATCCCTCATTAAATTTAGCAGATTATGAAGGAATGGAAGTACGAGTGAAAGGAGATGGTAAACGTTATAAGTTTATCCTGCGCTGCGAATCGAAATGGGATGGGATTTCCTATTGCTATTCTTTCGATACTCAGAAGGATACTTGGATGGATGTGCGGATTCCTTTTAGCGCATTAATTCCTGTATTTCGAGCGAAGACTTTAAAAGATGCACCGCCTTTTGATGCCAGTCAAGTCTATGCAGTGCAACTAATGTTGAGTAAGTTTGAATATGATGGGGGACTAAATCCGCACTTTCAAGCAGGAAATTTTGCCCTGGAAGTGGAAACAATTAAGGCTTACGGTGGCGAGATTAAGCCACAATTTATTACGATCAGTTCCGCTGGCGTGACTCGTCCAAATCGTCCTGGTATTAATTTAGCCGAAGAACCACCCGCAGTCAGAATGAATGACCAATTGGGAGGGATTCTGACTTGGAAATTGCGAGGCGAAGATGCTGTGAGAGAAAGTGGTATTCCTTACACAATTATCAGACCTTGTGCCTTGACAGAAGAGGCGGGAGGTAAAGCTTTAATGTTCGACCAGGGGGATAATATTCGAGGTAAGGTGAGTAGGGAGGATATTGCAGAACTTTGCTTACAAACGCTGAAGCAACCTAAAGCTGCTTATATGACTTTTGAAGTGAAAGAAGGAGAAGATAGCACTTGGGATTGGGATAGTTTGTTTGGCAGATTGACAAAGGATAGATAAATGGAGCTTCCAGATAGTTGTAAACACGCCAGCGAGTACTGCTATATATCTTATCGCGAGAGGTAGGGTGAAGCATTCCGATATAAATATGGTTGGTTTTTATTGTTATCATATCCCCGAAATGCTTCACCCCTACAATCGGGTTATTATCAATATTCATTTCCGATCCCCCAACAATCCCCATGATTTAATACATTTCTATGTAGGGGCGAAGCATTGCGGCGATAACCTTTGCTTTTTATCCGAATATTTATATCGCAATGCAACGCCGGGCCCCTTGGGGTTTAATTGTTACTCTATGTTGAGGAGATTCAGAATTAAAACCACTGTCTAACAGCTAAAGATGGATTCTCTATCTTTGTCAGAAATTAATTTTGCCCCGTAATATAGCAATTAGCCATTAAGTAATCGCTAACTTCAAATTCTCACAAAACTCTCCAATCGCTGCCAATCCTTCATCAGGGGTTCCTTCTGCCAAACGTTTGACAAAGGCACTACCAACAATCACTGCATCCGCTCCCCATTCTTTCACCTGTTTAGCTTGTTGGGGTGCAGAAATACCGAAACCAACCCCAATTGGTTTCTCTGTCACTCCACGCATTTGTTCGAGTAAATCTGGTACTCTGGAAGCAACCTCTACTCTCATCCCCGTAACTCCGGTAACGCTGACGAGATAAATGAAGCCTTGGGATTGATTTGCGATCGCAGTTATTCTGTCTTTGGGACTAGTGGGCGCTACCAATAAGATAACTTCAATCCCAATTTCTGCGGCAGGTTTGATTAATGATTCTGCTTCTTCTAAGGGTAAGTCAGGTACAACTAATCCTTGTACTCCAGCAGCGGCAATCTGTTTTAAAAATGATTCAATTCCTCGATTCAGAATCGGGTTGTAGTAGGTAAATAGAATAATTGGTGCTTTGATTTCTGGACTAATCTCTTTTACTAACCCCAAAACATCATCTAATTTTACTCCTCTTTGTAAGGCTCTAGTAGCAGCAGCTTGAATCGTTGGGCCGTCTGCCAAAGGGTCAGAGTAAGGTACGCCTAGCTCTATCATATCTGCACCACATTTGTCAAGTATTTTCAGTGCTTCTCCCGTCGTTGCCAAATCGGGATCTCCTGCTGTAATGAAGGGAATGAGGGCACACTGAGAGTTTTGACGCAGGGATTGGAAGGAGTCGGAAATTTTGGCCATTTGCGATCAGTTATTGGTGATTGGTTATTGGTGATTGGTTTTTTGACATCTTACCATTAACCTAAGCCCGATAACTCATACAGCGGTTTCCGCAGTAA
>DOIX01000019.1:65620-67366 GCA_003511885.1 Cyanobacteria bacterium UBA11153 | reverse complement strand
AAGAGCGGGAACCGCTGTAACTTGCACCATCGTCAGTAAGCCAGAAAACCAGCCGGATAATTAATTCAAAGGCTCATAGCTCAAGTCCATTTTAATGGACTGAAATTATGATGCCAGTCAGTTTTAACTGAGATCTTGCACCAGTTTCAATAAGAGGCGGAGCCTCCCTGCTATTGAGAATGGTGCAAGATGTGAATTTTAAGCAAATTTAGCGATCGCACAACCCCTATTGATTGGCAGATTGAGATAGTTTTTCTTGTTCAACTTCCGCTTGTAATCGCTCAATTTCTTCGGGAGTCATTTCTTCAAGCCGCTTTTGCAACACTGCGTCTTCATAATCTTTGGCTTGCTGATGGATAGTCATATTTTTAGTCACAACTCGGAATAAATAGGTGAGTACCCAACCTAGCAAACCAATGACTAATAATGATTGACTCCAGATACCTGCATTTTGGCTATCCAGGCCGACGAATTGTAAGATGATATAGATGATACCGCCAGCGGCAAAGACACCGAGGGCGATCGCGATCGCGTCAATTCTGCGCATAATGAGCTGATATGGGATTTGAGATTGGGCGTGGCAGCGTTGACTTCTCCACGCTTTGAAAAACGTGGATTCTGAGATGTTGTTACGCAACAGGTTAAAACCACGTCGCTTCACTTTACTCTCGGCTTGATTTTTTAAGCCTTGGCGCAGTCAAAACGCCCCACCTGCCTGAACCAGTTTCCTGGCTGTACGGCTACTGTGGTTTCTTCCCACCTTGAAGATTTTACGCGCCGAAGGCTGTATCCCTACACTTCTCGGCACAACCCTATATCTTCAGTTGTCATAGTTCAGCCACTTAACAGTCACGTTTTGTGTTTGGAGTTTTTCATCCTGTGGTGTTAAGCTAATCCTATATTAACACAAATACGGGATTATGCAACGATACAATTTGAGGCTTTCGGACAAGGAATATGCCACATTAAAAAAGCTATCGGCTCAAACGGAAAGGTCGATCAATGAGCTGATCCGAGAAGCTATCAGGCAATATGCAAATATAGAGTCAGATACAGAGGGCTAAAGCTCTTGAGTCGCTTTCATCCCTGCAGCTACAGGGAGTTCTCAGCTTTGAGGATGCCTTGATAGGATTGATGGGGATGGCGATGCCTCCTCGATAATCCCCATTTGAGATGCAGCAAGGGGACTCCCGTCATACCCGTTAGGGTTGACGGTGAGTTCTTGACCAATCCTATCGATCAGCTCAAGAGGCTGGTTGGCGCTTCTTGAGGCGAAAATTTAGGAAAGGACTGAACAGCAATAATCCTGGAAAAAAGAAGTACACCAGGAAATACATAAATAGCCGCTCAATAGAACTGGCGACATACCAGCGTTTTTGCAGGTAGAGATAAACGATCAGGGGAATGACGACGAGGTACAGTCCACCTAAAGCTAGGTACAGAAGAGCAACAACCATAGTAGTTTTTACTTAGGACAAACAACGTGAGGCTTGCGATCGCGCCTGACTTATAACTCCACAGGCTGTGTTAGTCTCAGGACGGCTCTATCATTGTACTTTTATGTCCGGTCTTTAGACAGAGGTTTTTCTTAGTACTTTGCTATCAAACCTATTGATAAGAGGTAACAGGGAAGAGGTAAGGGAGAAGAGTAAATATCCCATGGGAGTTGCGCCTTAGCTTAAAGGTGCGTTATCTTGCCCATAAGCTGCTACGCATTTAATTTGTATATCCCCACACCCCACACCC
>DOIX01000019.1:35065-65369 GCA_003511885.1 Cyanobacteria bacterium UBA11153 | reverse complement strand
ATTTAGATGCGCCGCAGCTTAACACACCCTACAGATAGAGGTTTGGCGTAAGTTCCAGAAGATATGGTAGTCTTAGTGAGATTTTCCCGATTTTTGTACCAATTGGCAGAAAATAGGTTATAATGGGAAGACTTGCCCAAACGACAGGAAAAACCTCAACTTGCCAAAATTGGCTTAGTCAAATATGGAGGTAAGGTGATATACTGTCATTCAGGCAAAATTCCGAACCTAGTGACAAACTAATACGGGGGCGTGGCGGAATGGTAGACGCTACGGACTTAAGAAAATTGAGCCTCGATGGAGAAATCGATCGAGTGACGGTTCTCAAACTCAGGGAAACCTAAGTCTAACAAGAGATATGGCAATCCTGAGCCAAGCCCGAAAATTTAAGATATGCGATCGGTGACAATCGGTCATCTTGAATTGAGGGAAGGTGCAGAGACTCGACGGGAACTACCCTAACGTCAAGTCGAGGGTAAAGAGAGAGTCCAATTCTCAAGTGCTAGAAATAGCAGTGGCGAAAGCGACAAAGAGAATGAAAATCCGTTGACCCTCAAAGGTCGTGTGGGTTCAAGTCCCACCGCCCCCATCCACGATAAAATCTAGATAGAAGAAAAACAGAAGATTAAAACAATCTTCTGTTTTTTCTTATTTTGGCTCTAGTATGAGTAGATGGTCAATAAGCTATAAATCTATGGAGTCAAGACAAGATATCAAGTCCAGTTATATAGTTCTTGTTTGTAGTGGGCAGTTTAGTGCCTCAAAAGCTGATGCTGATAATGTCATGCACTAAAGTGCTTACTACAAACCTGTTTATACAAGTACGATGCTACCAGACATGATATTAACCCATTTAGAGGAGACTAATGAACAACAAACTTAAACCTGACTGGGCTGGTACAGATTTACTTTCCCAGCTTGTTAACTTGATGATTCACACCAAACCTCTCTATAAGGCGATGAAACGCCAAGCGAGACAAGTTTTGATCAAAACGGCGGAAAAGAAAGGAATTCCTTGGCGGAAAAACTATCAGGAGTTGGCAGTATCTGGAGTTAAGGAAGAAGTAAAAGAGATAACAAATCCAAGCATAGTTTACCCAGATTATTATCAGCAACCCTTCCACGCCTACGACAAAGGAAACTTATGTTGGGATGCGGCATTTGAAGCAGAATCGGCTACATTAGCCATGGCGTTGCGAGTATGGCCTAAAGAAAACATTACTTGGGAAACGGTACAGGAAAGACTACGGACTAGTTTCTTAAAAATTGTCGCCCAATATACTTCAACATCAGTGCGCGATATTTTAGATATTGGCTGTTCGATTGGTATTTCCACACTAGCACTACACCGCTATTACTCAAAAACATTAAATATCCCAATTCGTACCGTTGGTTTAGATTTGTCACCCTATATGCTAGCCGTAGCCAAAAAGAGGGATGTGAATCGAGAAATATCCCAATGGATACATGGCAAAGCCGAGGATACAGGTTTACCAGATAATTCATTCGATCTCGTTACATTACAGTTTCTTCTCCATGAACTTCCTGGCAAAGCAACTCGTGAAATATTCCAGGAAATACTCAGAATTATTCGTCCCGGTGGATGTCTGGCAATTGTGGATAATAACCCCGCTTCACCCGTAATCCAGAATTTACCTCCCGCACTTTTTATTCTGATGAAAAGTACTGAACCTTGGAGCGATGATTATTATACATTTGATGTAGAAGGAACAATGGCAGAAGTGGGATTTGAGTATCAGACGACAGTTGCTAGCGATCCGCGTCATCGGACTATTATTGCTAAGAAACCTGAGTGATACTTAATCCCTAGTAGTGTGGTTTTGGGAGGACAATCAATCGTAAGTATTTAAGGGGACATAATATATCCCACAAAATCGCGATCGCAAAGAGTTATCATTTTTCGGTATAATTTTGGTCATGCTCTCTCCTTAGTAGTTAAATCAACAAATCTTATTCCTCACCAAATGTAATACCTTCATAGATTAGATCGATCGCAAACTCAAACTCAATACTTTCTAAAGCCAGTACATCTCCAGCCTCATACTCATCATAAAGCCACATTTTACCTTGACCGCGACGATAAATCTCAACTGATATTGCTTCTGAATCAACTAATACATATTCTTGTAAACTGGTAATTTGGCGGTAATATTTTAGTTTTTTAGTGCGGTCATAATTAGCTGTACTCGGAGAAATAACTTCAACAATGACTGTAGGATATTGAATAAAGTCTTTAGCTTTCAAGTCATCAGGATGACAAGTCACAACTAAGTCTGGATAGAAATAACGACTGTTTTTATTAGTCTGAACTTTGACATCTGATACAAATGGTTCGCAGCCCCTTTGACGTAGATGAGGGTATAAAGCCCTGTAGAAGTTGAGGTAAATCTTGGCGTGAGGAATCGTACCGCCTGTCATCGCCATAATTTCACCGTCAATGTATTCATGGCGAAATTCTTGCTTCGCTTCCCATTCTAGGTATTGTTCAGGTGTCATTTTTTGATAGTCTTCACGATTTGCGATCGTAATTTGCTCCTTGAGGTAATCTATTTCTATTTTAACTGACTATCAAGTCGAGATTATTTTCACGAACAAACATGGCACGATGGTAACGGACATTCGCACTTGCAAGCAACTTGGCTGGGACCATAGATAACTGTTCCTGTGAGGAATGGTAAGTTAATATTGGGGACGTGGCAGCAAATTTTTCATCTGGAATGCGATGTGAAATCCCGTCAGCGGCAAGTGGTGGTGACGGTTTATGGGGAGTGAGGGTAGAGTGCGATCGCTTTTCTGTTTTTAGGTTACATCTGTCTGTACTGTATCAGAATTCAGCAGTAATTCGCATTGCTGAAATATGTAATTTATGGCTGCAAAAAGTTTCTCTAAATCGTCAATCAAATAAGATTTCTGATTTAAAGTAAAAACATTGATTTTGAGTTTGCCAAACTGCCATAATTTGCCATTGGCAACAATTCCAAATACATCTTGTTCTGGTTTTTCATTAAGCCGTTGAGCTGCAACCATTTCGGCTAAACATTGCGCCCATCCAGCCTCAAAATCATCTTGTTTGGCTTCGATGATTACAAAATAAGGTCGATCGAATACCAATTTACCTAAAGGAGATTTTTTAGCTAAAATATATTCAGGAAATCCGTTAAGATTGGCATCGCAGTTTAAGGCTTGGTGGCTCCACAGAATGAAGTTTTTTCGATATTGTTTCCAAACTTCTTTTAAAATCGGTACAATGATATATTCACAAATAGCGTATTCTGAGTTGGTGACTACATTATCTCGCCTGACAATTTCTAAGTCTTCTCGAAAGTAGTCGGAAATATTAAATGCTGTTTCAACAATAAAATTTGCTTCAATATAAGTGACTTTAAATTCTTTGAGAACCGTGCCGATGGTTTTATAAGCACTGAATGGCATAGCAACTTCCTTAACAAAAATAGCTGTTTCTTACAATTAGATTGTTTTAGTTTGATTATAATAGATATGAAAAGCGATCGCTTCTGTTGGGATGGGGTGCGGCCTTGGTGAGGTAGGAGGGGTAGCAGGAGGGGCGATCGCTTTCAATATTTTGGGTTTGGGATTTAATTAACTTCATCAAATCAACTTCACTGTTCTAATACTTTTTCCTTGAGTTTTAACTATAACTACCTTGACAATATCGTTACTAACAAGAGAAACGGTACGCTTATAAATCTCCTCTTTTGCTAGACACTCTGAGCCTTCAATCTTGTAGGTAATAATGGTTTTAAGTTTCTTGCCTTCTTGTACTTTAATATCAACGATCTTAGCTTCAATCTCTTGTCCCTCTAAAAACAGTTGTGTTGGTTGACTAATTGAATTTTGAGGAGGAGATGGGCGATCACACTCTATCTTAATTCCCATAACATCTAATGGGTTGGGTAAAACAGGGCGTTCTTTATGCTCATTGACTATTGTATCAGTTCGTTTGGCAGGCTGACCAATATGAGGCTTGGCAATGTCTCGCTTTATTTCCATATACCTTGCTAGCTCCACATCTTGTAGCCCCGGCCAACTTAGCATAGCCAAAAGCATTTGAATTCTGCAAATGTCCTCAAAGTTACCTGTTTGCTGAAGTTTTTCCAGCATATAGTTTTCAAAGCATTGCTTATACTCTGAATTGTTTTTTAAAGTTTCTGCTGTTTCCCAATCGTTGCCATCATCATTAAATAATTTAGTGTAGCGTTTTTGGCGATCGCTCTCATAAAGCTTATGTTCAATCTTAACGGCTCCTAATCCCAAAGGCTTACCCATCCCAAGTTTAAGACGGTAGCGATTATCTTGAGCAATATCAAGTACCCACAGCAGCACACCTAGTTCAACTTGACTAAGATTTTCAAAGTGAATATCGAATTTAAAGGTAACTCCTTTATTAATTGGTTTAATCAGAGTTGTTTGAGTATCAGAAACTTCAACATCAGAAACTTCAACTTTTTTCGTGGAACCAATGACTTTTTTTGGTTGTGGAGGTTTAAAATTTGGGTCACTTCCTTTATGCCAATACAACTTGTGACCACGAATCACAGTTTCTGCAACAGGTTGACTTGCATAATGTTTGAGTTCTAATTTATCTACATTGGATTGAACCATATAATGCGGAAAATAACTTGGCTTTGGCTCAGATAAGATTTGTGGAGTTAATGGTTCGTTTTCATACCAGATACCATTTTGATTTTTTTGGTATAAAGCATCAGTAATAAATACACGACCTGCTCTTTGTTTATCAAAGCCTTGAGGTAGTTTGTCGTCTTTGGATTCTTTTTTTACCCAACCAAAGATTGCATCAGCTAGATCGATCGAATCTAATTTTCTCAAATCTTTGGGAATAAAATCTACGACAGTAGTTGCATGACCGTTACCTTCTGGAGAGTAGGGAATACGAAAATTAGGACTTTGACCGAAAAAACCTACTATATTTTTCCCTTTTTCAGGAGGGCAGTAAAAAACGGGACGATTTTCTTCTAATATTCCCCAATCCTTATCAAAAGGAGCAGTTTTCTGAAAATCGGTCAAAGCATTACGATAATGCTCAATCGCTTTATCATCTAGCCTCAGCTTAGAAGAGGTTGAATTTGATTCATCAAAAACTACACAGTGATTGCGACGAGGCGAAGGTTCATTTCCTTGTTTCATATTACCACTGGTAACAAGTACGCCTTTTTTGGGGTGGGTGTCTGGCAATTCGACATTATGAGCAAATAAGCGTTTCGCTCTGTCTTTATTATCTACAGCTACATTTCTATAGCTAACAGAACGATACTGAGGCTCATATTTATCATTATTGAATATTTTTAAATTTGGCAAGTTAAGAGATGTTTCTCCAACCCAAGCAAATGTTGCACCTTGTTCAGTCTTAGCGGGTTGAATATACCATCCTTCACTATCCTTTTTTAGATAACCAGCTTTAACTTTTTTAGGTTCAACATGATTCTTGTATTCTTTACCCCAAGATTCTTTATCTGGATTGGATGCAACTGCACGAAAAAATAGCCTATGCTCGTCTGATACTCGATCGATCTTACTAAAGGTGACAATTTCAACCAAAGTCCGCAGCATTCCTCGGATGCTACTACCTGGTATTGTCGGTTTCTCAGTTTTTGGGTTGATGAAAAAACTAGCTCTTTTACTTTTTATTTCATACGGTAATTTTTGAAACGCTTCTTCACCATATTCTGCAAAATCATCGGGATGCCAACCACAGCGAGTATATAAGGGTGATTCAGTTGTTAAAGTGCATTCAATCCTACCAGTATGACGTGGTAGTTCAACATCTTTATGAGCATGATAGCGATCGCCCTCTGGTAAAGGTAGTTCTGCCTCAACTACTTTTTCAGGTAATTCCACAAAGTTATAAGGTGCGATCGCTCTTCTGCTGTTATCGGAAATTTTATCAATATGCTTATGATTCATTATACATCTCCTTATAATTCAATGAATTAACTTAATCTCTATTGATCCTGTAACTTGGGTTCAAAACTAACCCCTTCATACAACAGTTCGATCGCACATTCAAACTCAATACTTTCTAATACGATCGCCTCCCCAGCTTCATACTCATAATAAAGCCACATTTTTCCTTCCCCTCGACGATAAACCTCAACAATGATTTCTTCAGAATCCACTAATACATATTCTTGTAAGCTTGGAATCTGGCGGTAATACTTGAGTTTTTTCGTGCGGTCATAAGTTGCTGTGCCAGGAGAAAGAACTTCAACAATAATTTTCGGGTGTTGAAGAAAATCTTTGGCTTTCAAGTCATCAGGATCGCAACTGACAACTAAATCTGGATAGAAATAGCGACTATTTTTACGAGCCTGAACTTTCGCATCTGACACATTAACTCGACAGCCTCTCTGACGGACATGAGGATATAAAGCCCTGTAGAAGTTAAGGGCAATGTCATTATGAGGAAGACTACCTCCTGTCATAGCAAGAATTTCTCCGTCAACGTACTCATGACGAAATTCTTGCTTGGCTTCCCATTCTAGGTATTCTTCCGCCGTCATTTTTTGATAGTCTTCACGATTAGCGATCATAATTTGCTCCTTGATGCAATCTATTTCTATTTTAACGTGACTTTGATGAGATTGAGACTAATAGCCAAAATCTAAGCTTTTCAATCGAAATCTAAATTAACCAGACGACTCAGATAAATTCTGGCTACACCACTCTCATCATAGTCAATATAATGACGTACTTGTAAACGTAAAGGACGGGAATCTTTACCTTTAAAAGTCATCCCAGTTAAAGGTACAGCGTGTTTTAATCCTTGAGAACCATCTGACACTAAGGTAAAATCCTGTTTAGGTTGTCCTTCCGATTGGGTTCCCCAAAGGATTTGGTCTTCGGGAATATAGTCATCTTTTGACAGATGTCCATCCTCGATCGAACGTGCTTTCCAGTTTTGACCTACTTTCCAGAGCATAACTTCGGAGTTTTCACCGAAGATTCGACATTGTTGGAGAGTGTGCGATCGCAGTTTTGCACATTGTGAAAAGACATCTCCTGAAGTGACTAATTCACCATCTTTAAAATGTCCCCAAATGACACCATCCTCAGCATGAGCTAATAAATATTTTAATCCATGTTCCTTTGCTTGCTTATTTAACCAGAGTTTGGGAGTACGATCGGCAACATCCTCAACTGACAGAGACTTACAGACAGGTTTATTCATCCTTCTACCTCCTTTCCTAAATGCGTTAATAGTGCTTTAACAAATACTTCTAAATCATCTATTACCGACTCTTCTGATTTACTTTCATCAGATTTATCAATAATCTTTAACTTCCCCTTATTTTCAGAAATCTCCCATTTTTGTGGATTTTCTGGATGATGTCGGATTAAGTCTGCTTTGATTCCCTTCAAACGTCCGCGTCCGATGCTGCTTTCACCTCCCACAGGTAGATCGCTTGTCCATAAATCTTTCAATAAGAGTAACAATAATCCAATTTCATGCTTGTCTGGCTTCCTTAACTCCAGTTCAATGCAGACACGAGTTTCATCACCACCAAATATAGGTTGCTCGTCAAATAATGCGCCGTGATATGCACCTCCGGTAAAACGGTCGATCGCAATTCGATTTTGTACTAAGTCAGTTGCATCTTTAATAACTTTCTCATGGACAACTAAACGACTTGCCTTAGCTTGTTTTGTCTTGTCTTTGCTGAAGTCTGGTCCAAAGATTTCATCTATAATTGTTGTGGGTTTTTCCAGAGTATTCACAATTCGTTCGGCTCGATGGCGTAATACTCCTGCTAAACTTGTACCAGATAAAACTGGTTCTGCATCTGTTTTATCTGGTCGATGAGATTTCAAATGAACGACATCAGGTGCGCGTCCAGTTGAATCTTGACCGGAACGAATGAGGAGAGAACCTACCAATTTGAAAGTAGCTTGGATGAGGAAGCGATCGCGCTTATCTTCCCAATCTTCTACCACTGGCAGACCAGTCTTTTTAATTGCTTCGACAATAGAAGCATCAACAGCGGGTGGTTTACTACAAGCTGGGTCAGTTAACCAAGAATGCTCAAGAGTTAACCAAGCTGTGCGATCGCCTGCATCAGTTAGATCGAAATTCCAAACCTGCCATTCTTCTACATGACAGCGACCGAAACCGCGCCGTTTTTTCATTCCCAGACTGATTTCACCTTGTTTTAAGCCGGAGAGTGCGATCGCTAATCCTTTAAGTAAATCGGTTTCATTCGCTTCTCTCTCAACTAATAATTCAAATGATAAAGGAAATTCTGTTCCAGCTTGCAGTAACTCTAAGTCATATTTAGCTCTAGATTCAGGATCGACAGTACGAGTAATACTATTGATTTTTACTCCATCTCGTAATTCTATTTTGGGAACTTTGCTACTGATTGAATCATTGATAATCAAGGGACTTTGATCGCCATCGTCATCCTTAGATATTCCCCCGAATAGAGAAATAGACAAGCTGTTTTTTTGTTCTTCTTGATTTTTTTCTTCAATTTCATAGCCATGCTCATGCTCATGTAGATAATTTCTCAATGCACCTGCAATAGATGCACCAGTTAAAAGAGCATGAGAACTAATACTATCTCGTACTAACATCATATCGGTCGGACCATCTGTATCCCCGCTACTTAAACAGGTAGGAGTATCGAGTATTAAAGTCCCTCGAATAACAATTCGCTCAATGATATGGCGCTGATTTCGTTTTAATCGTTCATTAGTCATCA
Source organism: Cyanobacteria bacterium UBA11153 (assembly GCA_003511885.1). Taxonomy (GTDB): domain Bacteria; phylum Cyanobacteriota; class Cyanobacteriia; order Cyanobacteriales; family Coleofasciculaceae; genus Limnofasciculus. Next base: position 56,610 of record DOIX01000019.1, on the reverse strand, counting down.
GGTTTCTCCTTAGTTGCATTTTTGGCTATAGCCATAATTAGTCTCAGGGTGTACTCTAGCGCTAATTCATCGGTTAAAGTTGCTGCCTCATTAGCGATCGCAACTGATTCTAAATGACCATCAATCCAAGTTTTAGGAGATTCTAACCAATCTTTAATTTTTTGATTTAATGATTGACCAGTTATTTTAGTTCGCTCGTATTTTTGAGTACGAACATTTGATGGAAGATTGTCTAAAAGGCGATCGAGAGGTTGACGACAATTAATATCGAGAGATTGTTTAGCTACGATTATTAGCCGAGATAACTGACTGTTGGTCATACGATTGGGGTTTAACTTAAAATCTTCCACTCGTTCAAGAAGAAATTCTTCTAACTTTTTGCGTAATATTCGTTCTGCCATCTTGCGTGCTAAATTGTGAGATTCTATCAGTTGAGGCTGATTTCGTTGAGTGTATTTCTTAGGTTCTGGTTTTCTCGCTACAAATTGACTGTTATCTGTACTCCAGTTAACTGCTACTCTACCAAACCCTTCTACTGTTCTTTCTCCAATACCTGTCGTTTCTAATTGGCAAATTTGTTTAGATGTAATTTCAATACCTTCATAAACAAAAACGCTACCTGCTTTCACAGCTAAGACTTGCGGTAAAGGTAGTCCCCATTTGCGGTTAAATCCACCAACAAACACACTATCCATGTAGGTTTTATATTCATTCAGTGAGGTTTCTAACTCTTGAGATTGTTTTCCTAAAATGTCTGCAAGTAAGTGAGTTGGAGGAATAGCAGTATACTGTCCGCAGTTATCGCGAAGAATTAGATCGCTGAGAAGAGTAATTTTGATGATATTATCGCTAGTTCTTTTTTCAGGTGTAGTTTTCATTTCGCTCCAACCGTCATTAATTTTAACGTCACTAATTTTGACATGACCGTAGCCAGCACTTCTAGATCCACCCAGCCAAATATCTGAAATATTTAGCAAATCTTGTATCGTTTTTTCATCAACTTTGTCATATAGAATAACGCCTTGAAAAGTTTGTCCGGTATCTATAGCATCGTAGCGGAATATCTCACCATCTCTTTCTTCTATAAGACGAGTTTGAGGGTCTAATTTATCTGAAGCTGAACGACCTTTTCGGCGATCGCGCAAATTATGAATGTTAATCCGGCGATCGACACTATACAGCCTGATATTTTTCCCGTCTTCAATCCAAAATGGTTCGCTCAGGGATTTAGGAGACTGTAAATCATTGTCTTTAGACACACTCAAGTCATACACATCTATTTTATCTTTTATGTCTTTCAACTCCTTACCTTTCTCCTTACGCCAACAAAGCAAAGTAGGAAGCGATCGCTGACCTTCTTGACTGTTAATATAAGCGTTTAAATAACGAGTCGTACCATCAAAAAATAAACGTCTAGAAGTTTCATCCGCTACAATATCTATACCTTGTTTTCCAGGTGACTTCAAATACCGACTAATCAATGCACCTCGAATCATACTTCCTGGAATGTAGGGATAAGATACATCGCTGTTTGGATCGCCTTGAAAAGAAGTAGCAAGGACAGGTTGTTCTGTCTTGAGTAAAAAAGTAATTGCTTTCATTTCTCACACTCTTAAACTGTGCCAAAATACTGAACAAAATCGCTTGTAATATTTTTGTTATCTGGGTCAAATAACTGACACTGGATGTGTCCTAGTCCTCGATTTCTGTTGCTTCCCACTCGTCGCAGTGCTAAAGTTCCAACAGATAACAAAGTTAAAGTATCTCGATCTGGTTGTACTTCAAAACTTAAATTTGCAGTGAATTCTAGTTCGCGTAATACCACACGCGCAGAACGTAAACTGGTTTCATCAGCTACTCCAGTTTTAGAATCGATCGCAGTTTGACGACGAATTGCTGTTAGAGATTGCAGAATATCAACCCGCATTAATTTGTTATCCTGCCTTTTTATTTGGTATGCCACTGCTTGCCGCAAATCCTCTGGTAAACAAGCATCGCCAACTTGCATTTGGGAAATTGTTTCAAGGGTACTGCCGGGTTTACCAAATAGATGGCAAGCGACTGATTTCCAATGTTTACGGATGTGATCGCAAGATAAAACAGCGATTAAATTATCGCATTCCTCACTTAGCAATCCTTTTAAAGTTCGTCCTCGCAGATAAGGAAATCCAGAGGAGTCATGTTCAACTTCTTGGTCAACTAAACCCGCTACACCATCTCCCCGTCCAAAAGTAGTATCACTCAACAGCTTCATTCTCAACTTGTAAATAATCATTTGCCACTCCTTGGTTCAAGGGAAAATAAAATTCCATTGCTTCAATTGCATCAAAATATCCGCAATGTTCTTCTGTCCAGCCAGTTTCTCTTAAAACAATTTCATCACCGCCTTTCATCAAAGGTAAGCGATCGATCCGATAAGCTTTCCGAAACTGCTTAGTTGCTTGTTGACCTTCTCGTAGCTTTTCTCGAAGAGCCAGAATTTTGTTCTTTCGCTCTTTCCATTCTTGGGATTCTTTTTCATCTCTGTTACCGTTGAAACATTCAACAGTATTAATAAAGTTAGACCAAGTACGCCACTGATTTTCTTCTTCTTGAATCAGAACCGGACGCATTGTTAATTCACCTGTAGGAACTTGATATTCTCGTTGGCGAATATCTCCAATTGTTCCAAATAAACCACTTGCTGCAATATGCCAATCAATTCCTGAAAATTCTTTGCCCCATTGTTGCTTTTGTTCTCGAACAAATTTTTTAGCGTTGTTACACAAAGCTTCACTTAAAGCATAAGCTCTTGCAAAGGGGTAGTGAGATTTAACAATGCAAACCCCCGCACAAGCAGTCATCTGTTTGCCATCATGTAAAAGTGGCTCTTGCAATGCTTGTAAATAGATTGCTGCTAAAGCTAGTCCCAGCCTACCATCACAAACGAAAGTAACATCATCGCCACCATAAACGAGGGGACGAAAAGGTAAGTAAGGCGTACCATTTTGACTAAAGATAGGAAATTTTCCCATGACTTTACCATCGGAATCTATCGAGTTAATCAGAACATTCACGACTTTTTTAACTGCTGCCAAACTTGCTTGGTTAACAGAGTTAGAGAGTCCACGCATTCGATTCAGATATTCCAAATTGTCGCGGCTATCTTTGCCATATTCTTTAAAACGCTCTCCCATACCATTTCCATCAGCATGAATCACAGCATAATAGCTGCTTTCGCCTCTCGAACGACCTAAATGATCCATTCGGTAGGGAAATTCATAATCTGTTTGCTTTAAAACATCTGCAAATCTTTTTTTGAGAGCTTTGTTTGCAGGTTCACCATGTTTTGATGAAACTTGTTTCAGTTTGGCTTCAGTTTCTCTAGAAACCAAACAGATATCTTCCTCATCAATGTTTTTAACATACCCTTCGTTAGTAGTAACAGCAGGTAACTGAGTTGAGTTACAAAATGCTGTCACTCCTAAACCCAGTAAAGACGATGATGGAATTCTGGCTCGTTTTTGCTTTTCTAATTCTTCTGTCTGAAGTTTTTCGACTTTTTCGTACAAGCAATCATTATCCCAATGAAACTCACAATGAGCCGCAACAATATTTAGCCCTGGTGCGTGTTCTAGAATTTGCCGACTTAACTTGTGAGTAAAGTTTTTAGCAATATTCATAGACTTGAACAACAACATGGCATTACCGCCACCTGCATAGACTAATTCTGCATTTAATCCACTATCTTTGATAGGTTCTTGTTGTCTGTTTTTGGGTACTCCTAAGTCTTCGATCTTTTTCTTTACCCAATCATCTGTATCGGGATCTAAATCTCCAGTTGCCTGACTGATAAGATAGGAAGCTCCTATATTTTCTCGCAGGCGGTTACTGTTGAAGATATAAGATTGAATCCCAGTAGTATCTAGGATTGTCACTACATACTCGCTCATGCTTGAGCCTCCTCTTCTACTTTATCAATCCAATCTGCAATTGCTTCATCGAGTTTTGCTAAATGATCGCGCCCAAAAACCTTAACTTTGGGATCGCGAGTTCCAAATCTAGCCATGTCTTCTTCAATTTTCTCTGGATCGGCAGAACAGCAAACCAAAGCAACTCTTGCTTCATCTCCCCCTAACTCTTTAGCTCTTAAATATGCCTCAAATAATTTCTTTTTACAGACTTCATCTTTTGGACTAACTGTGCAAGAGATAGCGAATAGTTGATATCCCTTAATAAAAGCAATATCTAATTCAAATTTCGCAGATTTGTAGTTTTTTCTGTCAACTTTACTTTTGTCATCAACTACGTGAAATGACATCCTGCTATCTCCAGATTTAAGATTGATATCTTCAGAGATTTTTTTGAGCTGATTCAATACATAACTTTCCAACCAAAATCCTTCTCCTGTAAACAAATTTTTGAATTTTTCCCAGCTATCAATTTCCTGTTCCTCTTCTAGACATTGTTGAGTTAATATCGGCTGATTGGCAGATAAATCTACATACCGATTCAAAATTTCTTCAGTCTCTGGAGGTAATTCTGGTGATTTACGACCTTCTTTTAACTCAGACACTACCTTTTTCCACACTTCTTCAGATGCTGTTTCTTTATGAAGTTCAGCAATTGCCTCTGTCAAATCTGGTAAATATGGTTTAATCCGGGGAGGATGTTTAGTTAGCCAATATTTCCCATGTAGGGTGAAAAGTTCCTCTAAAGAAACTTGAAGCGGAACATCATAAGCAGTAGGTTTTTGATTGCCTTCGTTAATCCACATCTTTAGCCGTCGCGGATCGAGATAGCTGAAAATAGCATCAGGTTTTAGTTCCTGAATTGCTCGATAAGCATGAACTGCCATTGCTTTAGTTCCGCCTGTATAATTCAAACCAACTTTGCCTTCTTTGGCTGATTCATTAACCCAACTCTGGATATGATTGTAAATTTCTTGAGCGTTCGATTCATTATCACTCAGATCGACAGGCTGGCATTTAATACCAAACTTATGAAGTCCATCTTCTCCTTGTAAGCGCTCTTTTTGAAATATTGTGTTCTTGGTGAATACTAGGTAAACTGTCCCTTCATCTCGCAGTAAAGTTCGAGCTGCGACATAGTTGGGCAAAGGGTTCTCACCAATCAGTAAGAACAAATGATCGACCTTGTATCTATCGAAATTGGATGTACTCATAAAGCTAGTTTGTCCGTCCTTCTCAACTGTCTCCCAAATTTTAACACCCCATTAGATTTTATGGAATATGCCAAATACCTCTGTGCCTATGGCAGGACTCCTAGAGGTGAAATCAATTGGTATAAATATCGCCTGGATCGCATTATTTCTCAACGTATGGAACCTCTCGATTGGCAAGATACTCGCGTTCCCCAATTATTAAGAGAACAATATCTAGCCAATTGCTTACCAACTCCCAAAACCGTAAATGGGATGTTAAAAGAAGCTTGGGGTTGTGACTTTTATAAAGAAATAGGGCTGATGATATTGCGATTCGATCGCGATTTTCATCAAAGTTATATGAAGGGCATCACCATTCACCATACCTTTACTGCCATAGATTGCGATCGCGCTGCCCTATTAATCAAACAATATACTCCCCATCCTCAACACCGACAGACTCTTTTAGAAATTCTCCACCATCGCCCCACTACCGATGCCTATTACCAAGTCTATTACCGAATTACGGACTATTATGTAGTTAGATGGTTGCGGGCATTGGGTGCAAAAGTAGAAGTTATGTTACCTTACCAGTTGCGAGAGGAAATCGCTCTAGATAGTCAAAATAGTTGGCATCAATACAAATTCCCATTTAGAAATTAAAGGTATATTAGATGATGATGAGGCTAATATTAAAGAATAGACCTCTTGCGCAAGAAATAAAACCCCTCCCCAACCCTCCCCTTACTAAGCAGGGGGATTGAGGGGGGTAATCTTTTAACTTTAGCGATATATGATGGAACAAATTTACAAATACCCTCGCACTCCTCATATTCAAGGTTCCCGATTGCAACCTGGAGATGAAGATTTAGACAGTATCCCTTTTAGCAATATCGCCTCTAAATATTTAGTAGTTGAAGAAAAAGTAGATGGGGCTAACACGGCGATTAGTTTCAGCCCAGATGGACAAATGCGCTTGCAAAGTCGGGGACATTATTTAACTGGAGGTGAGAGAGAAAAACATTTTAATTTATTCAAACAGTGGGCTTATAGTCATAGTGCAACCTTTTGGGATGTTTTGGGTAGTCGGTATATTCTTTATGGGGAATGGCTTTATGCAAAACATACTGTTTTCTACGATTGCTTGCCTCACTATTTTCTCGAATACGATTTGTTAGATTGGGAAGAGAAACTATTTCTGAGTACTCAATGTCGTAGGGAGTTATTGGGAGGGTTGCCTTTAGTTTCTGTCCCGGTACTTTTTTCGGGTAGAATTAATTCTTATAAGCAACTGACTCAATTACTCACTCAGTCTCATTACATTCAACCCGGACATTTAGATAGATTCCGCCAAGTTTGTGAGGAAAGAGGATTGGATGTGGAGAGAAGTCTTAGTCAAACTGATTCTAGTTCCTTAATGGAAGGATTATATATTAAAGTAGAGGAGGATGGCATTGTTAAAGAACGTTATAAATATGTCCGTGCCAGTTTTTTAACGACAATCCAACAATCGGATGGGCATTGGCTAAATCGTCCGATTATTCCTAATCTTCTTCGTCCAGATGTGGATTTATTTCAATCATGACTTATTCTATTTCTCAATCTTTATCGTGGTTATTTCCTTACTGTCCAAATTCTCCCGAATTTACATTAAATTGGGCATCAATTCAAGCTGAATTTTATTGGCTGCAATCCCTGGCTAATTGTCCACAAGATCCCATTTATCATGCTGAAGGAGATGTCTTAACTCACACCCGTTTAGTTTGTGAAGCTTTAATTTCTTTACCTGCGTGGCAAGAATTACCTCCTACTGAAAGATCCATATTATTTGCAGCCGCATTATTACACGATATCGCTAAACCTGGGGCAACGGAAATTGCAACAGATGGCAGAATTACTTCAAAAGGGCATGTGCGTCAGGGGGCAAAAATGGCGCGGCAAATTCTTTGGGAAATGAATGTACCTTTTCACGAGCGAGAAGCAATAGTTTCCTTGGTACAATATGGGAGTTTACCTCTGTGGTTTTGGGATAAGCCTAATCCTCAACGTGCTGTAATTAAAGCTAGTCAATTAATCCGATGCGATTTATTGGCAATACTTGCTGAAGCGGATGTACGCGGGCGTGAATGTGAGGATAGGGGAGAACTTTTGGAAAGAATTGAGTATTTTCGGGAATTTTGTCAGGAGAATAATTGCTTGACTATGCCTTGGCAGTTTCCCTCGGATTTTAGTCGATTTGTCTATTTCCAAAAAGAAAATGGAGATCCTAATTATCTGGCATTTGACGATACCAAATTTGACGTTATTATGATGTCAGGATTACCTGCCTCTGGCAAAGACTATTGGATTAGAGAGAATTTACCGGATTGGAGAGTAATATCTTTAGATGAATTGCGAAAAATGATGAAAATTTCAGCCACAGATGAGCAAGCACCAGTCATAGATAGAGCCAAAGCAATGGCAAAAGAGTATATGAGGGCTGGCAAATCTTTTATATGGAATGCCACTAATATTTCTCGGCAATTACGTTGTTCTTTAATTAACCTATTTTCAGCTTACCACGGCAGAATTCGCATTGTTTACTTGGAAGTGGGTTGGGATGAGTTACTGCAAAGGAATCGGAATCGTTCTACCATAGTACCAGAAGCCGTAATAGAGAGAATGCGCGATCGCATAGAGATTCCAGATATTACCGAAGCCCATCAGGTGGATTGGATTGTGGATCCTTAATCCCAATTTACAGCATATAATAACTTAAGTTGCTAGTCACGGCAATTTTCAGGTGTGTGAGGTGCATAGAAACCTGGTTTCTTCAAGAAACTGGGTTTCTATGGTATATGGTTTTGAGGGTGTAGAGTTTCTATGGCGCACTTCATAAATCTGCAATCCCCTGTATATCTCTAGGAGTTGATAATCGCTAATGGCTAGCAGCTTAAGATTGATACCATTAGCAATCAATCTTTCATTCTCTCTTCCTTTCCTCATCGGCAATGAGCTATTAGCCATTAGCTATTAGCAACAAAATCATGACACACCCAAGCTTACTTGCCCCTCCCTTGACTATCCTGCCTCTGGAAAATGGCGCTAGACTCACTCGCGATGAATTTGAGCGTCGCTATAATACTATGCCCAAAGTAAAAAAAGCCGAACTTATTGAAGGAATTGTTTATATAACATCTCCCTTAAAATTCGGAAATTATACCAAACCCCATACTTATATTATGGAATGGTTGGGCATATATGAGGCGGCTACATTGGGAGTTGAATTAAGCGATAATGTCACTATCCGTTTGGATGGAGATAACGAATTGCAACCAGAAGCAATTTTGAGGCTTGAAGTGGGAGGTAAATCTTCTATTAGTGAGGATGATTATGTTGAGGGTGCGCCAGAGTTAATTGTGGAAATTATCAGGAGGAGTAATGGTAGGGATTGGCAATCTAAACGTCAGGTGTATTGTCGCAATCAGGTGCAAGAATATTTGGTTTGGCGAGTTGACGAACATCAATTTGATTGGTATCACTTAAATGATGGAGATTATGTTCAGTTTCAACCCAATTCTGATGGGATGATTTCCTCCCTTGTCTTTCCAGGATTATGGTTGGACAAATTTTCTTTATTAGCCGGAGATTTACCCCGTGTTTTGGCAGGTGTGCGACAGGGATTGGCTACTTCCGAGCATCAAATATTTGTCCAGCAGTTGATAGTTGATAGTTGATAGTTGATAGTCATAAGCTAAGGTGCAGCTAAATTGGAGAGTTATAGCAACCGCCAGGGCGGTTGCTATAACTCTCCACTGTATTCCCGCCTCGCCCATTACCCATTAAATTAGTTGTTCTCGAAAATAGAGACGATATAATTCACAACTTGGTTGCGCATGATATCCATCCAATTTAACTAATCCCATACTTTCTAATTTATAAGCAGCGATGGCTTCTAATTGGACGCTTTCTCTCTCCTTAACTACCAATTTTATCGCAGATGCTAATTGGGGTTGATCCAGAATTGTTGCTAAATGACTCCGAAGATGATCCCTATAAATACCAGATGGAGTGGCAGCAGTTTTCAATAATTCAGGCAATGTCATGTCACCTCGACAGAGATGATAAAGTGCTATATTCATCAGATAGGGATGTCCCCCTAACATTGCTATTAACTGAGAGGGAAAATTTTGCATATCTGAATCGTTATCGCGCCAATTTAGTCCATATCTATCTGCTAAATCCTGTACTTGTTTTAAGTTAAAGGGTGGCAGATTAATCCCTAAACCAACATTGAATGGGGATTGATTTATATTGAGGGGTATATAGATTTCCGTGGCGTGAACAATTACTAATCGAAGTTGTTGCCAAATGTCAATAACTCTTGCCTGCTCGTGCCAAAAACGTAGCATTGGCAGAAAGTCACGAGCAAGTTTAGGATACTCGAAAACTCGATTAACCTCATTCAATGCTAACAGGAGAGGTGAGTCAATTGCCTCTAATAAATACTCCTGGAAATAGATTTTGCAGCTTACCTTACTACCCATATCTTCATCCCAATAATTATCTAGGATGGGGTTGATGTGTAATTGCCGACTGATATTGCTACAAAACCAGCGCAAAAACTTATCGAGATCCGCAAAAACAACATCATCAGCTTCCTGAAAATCTAGATATACTGTTTTGTATTTTAAGGTTTTGGCATGAGCTACAATCCGATTAAGTAGTGATGTTTTACCCATTTTTTTGGGGGCTTTAATCCGGATGGCACATCCCGGCTTGGTAATTTCCCCATAGACTTGCTCTTCAATGGGGGGACGATTAATGTAGAAGGGAGAATTTACTGATAATGAACAACCAGGAAATACGAGATGGATTAGATCTGGATACTTTTTTTTTATCTCTATTTCTGGTTGGTAATTTTCTAGCAATCCTGTGGTTTTGGCTTCGGATTTTTGATGGGTTTCTTGGTAATTATCCCAGACTAAACGCAGATTTTTTTTGCTGACTTTTTGTCCCAGTACTTCAGAAAGATCGTGCCACAATTGGGATCCAACTTCTTTAATATGAGCGATGCCGTAAGCAGAATCTTTAGCTATCTCGTTATAAGTATGTCCAAACCACGACTGACGGAGGATTAATCGCTCAATAGGAGTAAGTTGTCTATTGAGTAGAATTTGTTCTATAAAGTTAATAATTTGATCGATGCTCATTGATTGACAGGATTTGATTAACATGGAAGAAGCCGTTTAGAGTTTGTCAATAAGTAGATAAGTGTAAAAAAATGTATAAAAAATTTTTCAAGACGGGTTTAGCCGAGATCCTTCCTAGACAGAAGTTTTTCTTCACCAAACTCGCCCTCCCCATGTTATTTTTATTTGGATCTACTTGCCTGGGTATCCCCCACTACTTTTCTCTTCTATTCAGAGGTAGTTCAGTTGATAATAGGAACTTTGTGGTCTTACTACTAATAATTACACAGTGTTACTACAGCAACGGGGTTTCTAGACTGAGACTTATCGCTGAAACCAGGTATTCTGCTAAAGAAACCCAGTTGGGAGCCTCAATCTACACGACAATAGAAAAATATTATCTTACTTTTCCTGATTTTCTGACTTTTCCTACTTTTCCTACTTTTGGGATGGCTAACCTCTCTATTCCCATCTAGGGTGTGGCAATCTCAGGAGCTTCTCCCGGCTCTGTGCAGATTAGTTTAGTTTATCGGTATAGGGCAAACTCTGAATGCCCAGATTCTCGACTCTATAGCCTTTGGTCGCTCGGTTAGGTACAGTGTAGTGGGGGGCGGCTGGGTGAAGATAATTTGTCGTTAAAGGGATAAGGAGTGTCGCTCTCACCCGCCCCGACAAAACCTGTATTCAGCTAAGTCGCTTTCCCCCTGTAAATTTTCAAACTGTGGTTATTTGGCTCTGGGGTGCGGAATATTGGTGATGAGAAAAAAGTCTGAAAAGTCCGAAAAGTAGGAAATATCTTAAATTATAATACAGATTAGGCAAAAATTAACCAACGGGGTTTATTTTGATTACAGAGATATAGATTAGCGAAAATCTAGCCAGCGGTGAAATTGAAGATGATCGACTCTAAAAAGGATAAAAAAATTAACCAACCGACTCAAAGAATCCCTAAATTTGACTTTAACACCAGTATTCGGACAAAACTGGTTGTCATGATGTTAACCGTGAGCATGGGATCGATGGGCGCGATCGCGTATCTTAGTTATGAAGGGGGTAAAGCTAATCTCAGGGAAAGGATATTTGCCCAATTAAATACCTTAAGATCCGTTAGAAGCAACCAAATTAGTGCTTACTTTGACAACCTTACCAGTCAGATTCAAACTTTAAATCAAGACTGGCGCATAATTAACGCCATGAAAGATTTTCAAGCGGCTTATCGGGATCTCGAAGCCCAGACAATACCAACTAATTCCGAGACAGAAACCCAGATTACTACTAATTTACAGGAAAAACAGACTAGAGATAGTAACTCAGATCCTCAGCCACAAATTTCTAGTAATTCAGCTCAACTGACTTCTAATCTTAAACCAAGTAATTCCGATATTAATGTGACAAGTGGGCATAATTTAGGGACAAAGATCGCAATTCCCCCGGATTTAGAGGCCAAGTTGAACTCCTACTATGAAAAAGAGTATCTGCCCAAACTGTCGAAAATAACAGAAGGCAAGCCAGTCTTAGAACTCTACAAACCGCTCAAACAATCTGCCCGCTATTTACAATACCACTATATTGCTACCAATCCCAATCCGAATAAAGATCTTTTGGATAATCCCAAAGATGGTAGCGAATACAGTCGGATTCACGAGATATATCACCCAATTTTTAGACGAATTCTCAAACGATTTGCTTACTATAATATCTTATTAATCGATCCCGAAACGGGGGATATTGTCTACTCAGTTGTCAAAGAAACAGACTTTGCTACTAATCTGCTCAAAGGACCTTACAAACAGACAAATTTGGCAGAATTAGCAAAAGAAATCATGAAAGTCAAGGCAAAAAATTACACGAAACTCGTTGACTTCAAATTCTACTATCCTTCCGGAGGCGCACCTGCGGCTTTCATGGCTGCCCCAATTTTTGACAAATCGGAATTGATTGGGATTTTAGCAGTGCAAATCCCGGTGGATGGCATTAACCAAATTATGACTAATAACCAAAATTGGGAAGGAGATGGTTTAGGAAAATCGGGAAAAACTGAATTGGTAGGATCGGATTATAAAATGCGATCTATATCTCGATTTTTCATTGCCAATGAGGACAATTATTTCAAACAACTCAGGGCTGCCAATGTTAGTAATACTGTACTGAACAAGATTAAAGAATACGATACGACAATCCTCATCACAGAAGTAGAGACAAGAGCAACAAAAGAAGCTTTAGCAGGAAAAGAGGGGACGCAGATTATCAAAGATAATCGGGAAGTTACTGTTCTCAGTGCTTATGCTCCCTTACAAATTAGTGGCTTGAATTGGGCAATTTTAGCCGAAATTGACCTTGAAGAAGGATTTACCCCAATTTATAGTTTTCAAAGAGTTATTCTCTTTTGGGGTTCCTTACTTGCGATCGCAGTTACGGGGGGAGCAATCGTCCTTTCCTATATTTCGATTAAACCTGCGAACATTGTTATCCGTAATGCCAGGAAAATTGCCAACGGTGAGACAGATGATTTGACAGAATTCAATGCCGAAAATGAATTCGGCGAATTATCTGATTCCTTTAAGACTATGGTAGCAGTTCTCCAAAGTCAAAGGGAAATCATCGATCGCAAAAGTCGGGAAAATGAGGAGATTATCCTCAAAGTATTTCCGGATTCCTTAATTAAACGAATGAAGAACAAAGAAAAAGATATTGGTAATCGCATTCCCAATGTTTCTGTCTTGTTTGCTGACATTGAAGGATTCTCTCAATTATATCAAACGATGTCGATTGATGAAGTGATGGCAATTCTCAATGATATCGTTAATGCCTTCGATTTGGCAGCAGAAAAATATGGCATAGATAAAATTAAAACCCTAGGTGATAATTATATCGCTGCTTGCGGACTCTCAACTCCTAAGCTGGATTTTAATCAACGGATTGTTGAGTTTGCTTGGGAAATGCGCAGTATTATCCGTCGCTTTAACCTGGAGAAAGGACTTAATCTTGATATTTGTATCGGAATTCATGCTGGAGAAGTGATGGAAGGTATCATTGGCAGGGAAAAAGTCACTTACGATGTTTGGGGGGAACCTGTGAGTATTGCCAATCGCAGCTTAGGGATTCCTGCAAGTTTACCTGGTTCAATCTTGGTTTCCCAAAATGTCTATGAATCTGTCGCCGATATCTATGAATTTGAGTTAGTTGGTTATTTGGAAATCAAAAATAATCAAAAGTTGGGGCTGTGGCTTTTACAAACTCCGGCAACCAGTGCCGCATTGCCAGTTAAAATCTGAGATGCTATAGCAGCGGATAGTTGATAGTGGATAGTTGATAGTTATTTGATGTAAATCAAACCCTTTACTCAGGAATGCTTCTCGGCTCTATTCATTTATTGATGTATTAACTGATGTGGCGGTTGCTATATATGTGGTACAATCATCGGATCTGATATCCTGGGGAAGTGAAAGCTTCACATAAATTAATAATCAAACAAGTAAATCGAAATCTTTGATGAGGTTCCTCCGATGAGAATAGCCTATAACAAAATCAGTCCACTGGCAAAACTGATATCCCGGTTTAGGTTGAGAGCGAGTATTAGGACACAGTTGACGATTATGGTACTAGTGGTTAGCTTGTGTTCCATGTGGACGATCGCGTATATGAGTTATGAAAATGGTAGAACTAATCTGAGCGATCGCATTTTCGAGCAGTTAACCAGCTTGCGCGCCGCCAGAAGCGCTCAAATTACTGGGTATTTTCAAGACTTGCACCTTCAGGCTGAGGCTTTGAGCCAAAACTGGATGGTACTCAATGCGATGAAAGACTTTCAAGCTGCTGTAAATCGGTTGGAAGAAAGACTAGAAGCAGATAAACCAGATACCACACTTAACCCTAACACTCAAGCAGAAACGAAACCAGAAAGTGAAAAGGCGCAGGAAATTGTGCCAGATACCAAAGTAACCATACCCAATGATATGGAGGCAAAAGTAACAGAATTTTACGAAAAACAGTTTCTGCCGAGAATTGCTAAAGTAACGGGTGGGGATCCAGTAATCGAACTCTACAAGCCAACAACACTGGCTAGTCGCTACCTACAGTACCACTATATCGTCGCCAATCCCAATCCCACAGAAAAAAGATATCTCCTCAATGATGCCGGAGACGGTAGCGCCTACAGTGACGTTCACAATCGCTACCATCCCTTATTAGGTGAGTTAAAAGAAAGATTTAATTACGATGATATTATGCTCGTTGATGCTAAAACAGGAGTGATTGTTTACAACTATTCTAAACAAGTTGATTTTGCCAGAAATATATTAACAGGAGCATACCAGAAAAGCAATGCTGCTGAAGCCGTAAGAGCAGTATTAGAAACAAAAGCGAAAAACTACGTTAAGGTTGTAGACTATGCCCAATATATTCCTGCATTTGGGGCAGCAACCTCCTTTATTGCCGCACCAATTTTCGATCGGTTGGACTTAATTGGTGTATTAGTATTACAGATGCCTGTTGGTCAAATCGATCGGATTGTTAGTGGGGATAAAAATTGGCAAGGTGATGGCTTGGGCAAGACAGGGAAAACAGATCTAATCGGCGCTGATTTTACCATGCGCAACATATCTCGCTTTCTGATTGAAAATCCCGAAAACTATTTCAAAGATTTGCGGACAAGTAATGTTAGTGAAAATACTATCCAAAAAATTAAGGATTTTAATACTACCATTCTCTTGGTCAAAGTCGAGTCAACCGCAGTCAAGGAAGCCTTAGAGGGAAAAAACGAAACCAAGATAGTAACAGATGCTCGTGGCAAGGCTGTTCTCAGTTCCTACGCACCCCTGGAAGTGGAGGGATTGCAGTGGGCAATTGTGGCAGAAATCGATCTCAGTGAAGCATACGAACCGATTTACAAGTTTCAAAGAATCATTCTCCTCTGGGGATCCCTCCTAGTATTGCTGGTGACTCTTGTGGCAATGTTTCTCTCATATATTTTCATCAAACCAATTAATGTTTTAATTGCCAATGCAAAAAGAATTGCTCGTGGCAACATGAATACTGTGGTAAAAATAAAAAGTAACGATGAATTTAGTCAATTGGCAACCTCCTTTAATAAAATGGTTGACTCGCTAAAGAATCAGACAGAAATGATTGAAGAGAAGAATCGAGAAAATGACGAAATTCTTCTCAAAGTATTTCCCGACTCCATCGCCACTCGTCTGAAAAAAGGAGAAAGAGGGATCGCCGAACGGATTTCTAATGTCAGCGTACTATTCAGCGATATCATTGGCTTTGGGAAGCTATATGAATCGATGACAATTGAAGAAATAGTCTCGACATTGAACGATCTTATCAATAGCTTTGATGATGCTAACGAAAAATATGGAGTAGACAAAATTAAAACTATCGGCGATAACTATATGGCAGCTTGTGGATTAGCGAGGCCAACACTAGATCACGGGAAACGCGCCATCGATTTTGCCCTAGAAATGCGGAGTATTGTCCGGAGATTTAGTCAGGAAAGGGGATTGAACTTAGATATTGCGATCGCAATTCACTCTGGAGATGTCTTGACGGGCATCATCGGGACTGAAAAGTTGACCTATGATGTTTGGGGTGACACGGTGACAACCACTAACCGCATCTTAACCAGTCCTTTCAGTATGCCCGGTTCAATTTTAGTGTCCCAAACCGTCTATAATGCCGTGCAAGATATCTACGAATTAGATCGCGTTGGTCATCTGGAAGTTGGCGGAAAGGAGAATGTCGAGCTTTGGCTGTTACACAGCACGGTGAGACAGCAAATAGATCCAACAGTCGCGATCTAAACTAGTTTTATTGTTGGTTTTTAGTTATTGGTTTTTAGTTATTGGTTTTTAATTATTGGTTGTTGTGGGCAAGTAGCTCTCAGCCCCAGGCTTAAATTAGTTGGTTTTCTTGCCAATAACCAAGAACAAATAACCAAGAACAAATAACCAAGAACAAATAACAAGTATACGGAGTTTACCTCCATGGTAATGAAATATAAGAAAATTGGACAAATCGCTAAATTGATGTCCGGTTTCAAGCTCAAAGCCGGGATCCGGAGACAGCTAGTATTTATGTTACTAGCAGTTAGTTTAGCCTGCATGTTTACCCTGATGGCACTAAGCTACAACAGCGGGAAAGAGAATTTGAGCGAGCGGATATTAAATCAGTTAACCAGCTTGCGCAGCGCCAGAGCAGCCCAAGTGACCGCATATTTTGATGGCTTGCGTACCCAAATTGAGACACTCAGCGAAGACTGGATGGTAATTAATGCCATGAGGGATTTTAAAGCAGCCTACAAAAAAATTGAAAAAATACCCATGCCCAGTTATTGGGACAGAAAACTAGAGCAATACTATAATGAAGAAATTATCGCCTACATGCCGAAAAATCCTGAAGGAAAGCCCCTTATTGACATTGCCATTCCTACCCAATCAGGAAATCGCTATCTCCAATATCACTATCTAGCCAATAACCCCAATAACTATAACACCCACTATTTCACTAGAGATCCCGGAGACGATAGCGAATACACAAAAGCTCACGCCCGTTACCATCCTCTATTTAGAGAAATTCAAGAAAGATTTGACTACGCAGATATCATATTAGTCGATGCAGAAACCAACACTACTATCTACAGCTATGCCAAACAAATTGACTTTGCAGTAGACTTAACCACTGGCAGCTTCAAAGATACTAACTTAGCAGAAGCAGTCAATGATGCGATTCAAGGAAAAGCCAAAAACTACAGTAAAATCGTCGATTTCAAACAATATCCTGCCGCCTTTGGCGCGCCAACAACTTTCATCGCTGCCCCCATTTTTGATAAATCAGAATTAATTGGAGTACTAGTACTCCAAATCTACGACACTGATTTGAATAAAATTATGACAGGAAATAAAAATTGGGAAAAGGATGGGTTAGGTAAAACCGGACAAACCTATCTGGTAGGACAAGATTCTACGATGCGCTCCCTATCCCGTTTCCTGATAGAAGATCCCAAAAAATTTCTGGAAAATCTCAAATCAGCAGACGTTGAAGAGAAAACTACTAATGCCATAGAGAAGTATCAGACAACAATTATCCTGTTGAAAATAGATTCAGAGGCAGCAAGTAATGGCTTATCCGGAAAAACAGATACGCAGATTCTGACAGATAGTCGAAATATCAAAGTTCTCAGTTCATATTCCCCTTTAGAAGTAGGAGGCTTGGGTTGGGCAATTGTGGCGGAAATCGATCTAGCAGAAGCCTATAAACCTGTTCGAGAATTTACTAGATTTGTTCTCCTTTGGGGCGTAATTTTAGCAGTAATTGTGACTATAGTTGCTGTGGTAATTTCCGGTGTCTTTATTAAACCAATTCAGAAGATTATTGCCAGTGCCCAGAAGATTAGTAGTGGCGATATTAATGCCCTAGTTGACATCTCATCTCCCGACGAATTCGGCGAATTAGCCGAATCTTTTAATACCATGGTGCAATCTCTACAAACCCAAACCAAAATGATCGAACAGAAAAATCGGGAAAATGAGGAATTACTCCTGAGCGTCTTTCCCGCCTCAGTCACGGAACGCCTGAAAAATAAAGATGAAATTATCGCGGATCATCTTGATAATGTTACCATTCTATTCGCGGATATCATCGGATTTGGCAAGCTTTACCAATCCATGACTGTTGAAGAAGTTTTGAGTGCAATTAACGATTTGATTGGTTTATTCGATAGTATCCTCCCAGCTTATGAGGTGGATAAAATTAAAACGATTGGAGATAATTACATCGCAGCAGTAGGGATTACTACCTCAAATCCTAATCCCAGCCAACGTGCCATCAGCTTTGCGATGGAAATGCGCAATATTATCCGCCAATTTAATCGAGATAGAGGATTGCATCTGGATATTTGTATTGGTATCAATTCTGGAGATGTCTTTGCCGGAATTGTGGGACGCAGAAAGTTGACTTATGATGTTTGGGGGAAAACTGTCTCAATTGCTAGTGCTATTTTATTGGCGGCAGAGAAGATACCCGGTTCAATTCTAGTTTCCAAAACTGTCTACGAATCCTTGGCAGATTTATACCAATTTGAGCCAATTGAAGATGATGATTTTCGGGGCAATCTCTGGATATTGAAAGGGACTAAAGACTAATGACACATAACCAATGACACATAACCAATGACTAATAGCCAACAACCAATCAGCAATGACAAATGACAAATGACCAAAGGAAAGTAACAAGATGAATTCACAAACTCAGTTGTTAATGTGGGCGATAATACTGGCAGTATGTTTCCCACTATTGGAAATTATCCTGATCGAAACTATTCATAATCTAAAAAGACGGGGGAATAGCGTTACCTGGACTCTGAGATTTATTCAGAATTTGGTCTTGCCTGCCTTGGCAATTCTCCTATTTATGAAGTACGTCTGGCAACTGGAAAATGAGAATAATTTCTTGAAGGTTGTCGCTACTTTATTTTGGATTTGCGCAATTTATGCAACTCTTTCGACAGTTAATGCGATTGTCTTCGCCGACAGGGGTGAAAAATCCTTGGGAGCAAAAGTTCCTAAACTCTTCCGCGATTTATCTCAAGCAGTTTTGATTTCAGCAGGGAGCGCACTGGTACTATCAGTAGTATGGAAAATAGACTTAGCAGGTTTAGCTGCGGCCCTGGGTGTGGGTTCCATTGTTTTAGGTTTGGCATTACAAGATACATTAGGTAGTATTTTTGCCGGGATTGCCTTGCTATTTGAACGTCCCTTTAAAGAGGGCGATTGGCTACATTTAGGAGAAGTAAGTGGCAAAGTAATTGATATCAATTGGCGCGGAATTCGGCTCCTGACAGAAGAACAATATCAAATCGTAATTCCTCACACAATTGTCAGCCAAGAAATGGTATTTAATTACAGCCAACCATTCAGACGGCATGAAGACGAAATTGAACTGCGATTTTCTTACGAACATCCTCCCAACTTCGTCAAACAAGTCTTAAAAGCTACAGCGCTATCTACACCAGGAGTTTTACCAGATCCCGAACCAGTTGTCGAAACTACAAAATACGAAGAATTTGGTATTTTATATAAGCTAGTGATCCAGATTGGCGAATTTGGCGATCGCGATGAGATTCGCGATGAGTTGAAAACCCGCATCTGGTATGCCGCCAAGCGATATAATCTGAAAATTCCTGTACCTGTACGGGAAATCTATCAATCTGAGAAACCTTCGACACAAGAACAAGCTACCACCAAGTTTAACGAAGGGATTCAATCTGTCCCTGCCCTGGTGCGGATGGAAGGCGACTCTTTGGCAGATTTAGCCAAAGGCTCTATGCTCCACAACTTCGCGGCTGGAGAGAAAATCATTCGAGAAGGCGATCGCATTAATGCTCTTCATATTATCGTCGCTGGGAAGGCATCTGTCACCGTCATCAACAATCAAGGAAAGGCAGAAGAAGTTTATGTCCTCTCTAAGGGTGAATTTTTTGGCGAAATGGCTTTATTTACTGGAGAATTAGCCAAAATTACGGTTACGGCTTTGGAAGATATGGAGGTGATTTTAATTTATTCCAGTGTTGCTTATGCCATGATCGAGAGACAACCAACTCTCGCCCGTGAAATTGGACAAATTATGGAACTCCGTCGCAAAGCGATTGAACAAGCAAAGCTGGGTACTAAAAATAATGCAACCCTGGCTTAATCTTAGCTTTGGTTTGTCTTACTTATAACTAGCAAAATCACTCGCTTTGACAATATATTGAGCGTTATTAATCAGCCCTCAATTCCTCAAAGATTTAACTCAATTTCCTAGTCTATCGTGTCAATTTTACCCAATCTTATTTGATTATTTATGGCATTGGGCAGACATACTTGGTCTTGCCAATGACTTGGATAAAGCATTTACCGATGCTGGCGTATTTGGTTTTTAATTAATGGGGAATAGGGCATAGGGAGTGGGGAATAGGGAATACAAATTAACCATTAGCAATTAAACATTAGCCATTAGGCATTAACCATTGACAATTATGACTAGTAAAACTATCTTACAACTACCAATTCCTGACTTTTTCAATCCCCAAAAAATAGGAGAAGTTTGGCGCGTGCCCTACCAAACTAGAGCGGCGCAAGCTAAGGCATGGGCAAAGGAACATAACATTCAGTCATCAAGAAGCGATGAGGAAGCAGGTACTCGCATTTGTCTTCTCCTGATTGATGTCCAAAATACCTTTTGTATTCCAGGTTTTGAGCTATTTGTCGGCGGAAAATCTGGTTTAGCTGCCGTGGAAGATAACGTGAGACTATGTGAATTTATTTACCGGAATTTGCACGTTATTACCGAAATTATTCCTACCATGGATACTCACAGAGCCAT
This sequence comes from Cyanobacteria bacterium UBA11153, assembly GCA_003511885.1. Taxonomy (GTDB): domain Bacteria; phylum Cyanobacteriota; class Cyanobacteriia; order Cyanobacteriales; family Coleofasciculaceae; genus Limnofasciculus. The sequence goes on along the minus strand of DOIX01000019.1, from coordinate 35,931 downwards.
CCAAATTTTTCATCCCATTTTCTGGGTTAATTCAGCCGGGGAACATCCTACTCCCGGTACGACTATCATCAGTTTAGCTGATGTAGAACAAGGAGTATGGCAAGTCAATCCAGAAGTTGCTCGCAGTTTGGGTGAAGGTAAGGAATTAGCTTTGCAGGAATACGCTTATCATTACGTTAAAAAACTGAGCGATGCTGGTAAGTTTCCTCTCATTATCTGGCCTTATCATTCTATGTTAGGCGGAATCGGTCACGCTTTGGTTTCTGCTGTGGAAGAAGCCATATTTTTTCACTCTATCGCCAGAAAGACTCAGACAAAGTTTGAACTCAAAGGCGATAACCCTTTAACCGAAAATTATTCCGTATTGCGTCCAGAAGTATTAGAAGATAATCTGGGTAAACCCATCGCGTATAAAAATACCCAGTTAATCGAAAAATTACTAAATTGCGATCGCATTATTATAGCAGGTCAAGCAAAGAGCCATTGTGTCGCTTGGACAATTGACGATTTATTAACAGCAATGGTAACTATAGATGCCAACCTAGCTAAAAAAGTCTATGTGTTAGAGGATTGTACCTCTCCCGTAGTTATCAGCGAAGAGATTGATTTCACTGCACAAGCTGATGCCGCCTTTCAGCGCTTTGCTGATGCCGGAATGAATGTTGTAAAATCCACAACACCTCTAACGAGTTTGGCAAATTAAATTAAGAATAGGACTTACGCTATATATTCATGTAGTGCGAGCATCTTGCTCGCTGGGGTTTTTCCTCGCTGGGATGTTTCCTCGCTGAAGTTTTTCCTCGCTGGGGTTTTTCCTCGCTGATGTTTTTCCTCGCTGGGGTTTTTCCTCGCTGAGGTTTTTCCTC
>DOIX01000019.1:30665-34689 GCA_003511885.1 Cyanobacteria bacterium UBA11153 | reverse complement strand
CCTCGCTGAGGTTTTTCCTCGCTCGGGTTTTTGGGTAAGTCTTGAAGAATTGTAACTGAAAACTGAGAAATTTAAAATATTGTTGCCAATTTCTATCCTGATATATCTTAACAATTAGTAAATAGGGATTATCGAGCTTCGTGGTATCATACCGAAATCCTGAAGATAGGTGTATTTAGATCCCAATCCCAAGGGAGAAGACAGATGATATTAAAAAACAAAACTCTGCGCCAAGCCCTAATGGCATCAATTATAACATTTGCGATCGCACTGAGTTCCCTTAAAGCATTACCAGCCCAACCTCTAGTTGGTGCTGGTGCTGTGTTAGCAAACAATCTTTACCAGCGCTACATTAGTGCCTACCAGCAAGAAACAGGGAATGAAGTTAGATACGACTCAATGGATGGTAGAAAAGCTCTCGATAAATTCGTTGAGGGAGCCGTGGATTTTGCCATTAGCGATTTGCCGCCAACGAGGGAAGAGGTAAGTCAAATACAACAGAAAGAAGGGATGTTTATCCTACCAATTGCGGGACTACCGATTGCCGTGATTTACAATCTCCGAGAGGAATCAGCCCCTGTCAGTTTATCTCGCGAGAATCTGGTCAAAATTTTCACCGGAAAAGTTAGTAGTTGGAATCAAGTAGATCCTAATTTACCGACTACAGATATCAAAGTTGTAGTCCGCTCAGATCGCAGTAGCGCTAACTATACTTTAACAAATTACTTGAGTGCAATTACTAATGGAAAAATAGAAACAAAGTTATTCCCAGATTGGGGATTCGATGTCTTTTCTAGCGTCACTGATGCCAGTAGAGTAACAGGAGAAGTACGGAGGACTGATGGTGCGATTGGCTACGTTGGGGCGATTATGGCGAGAGGAAGCAGCCTCCCCATCGCCAAAATCCAAAATAAATCAGGCGAGTACCTCTTACCTGGCTTACCGAATGTAATTAAAGCCCTAAATAATCATAGATTCAACGAAGATTTTACTCTTAGCAGTGAAGAATCGCCAGAGGGATATCCATTAACTACTCCCATTTTCATCCTCCTCCGTAAGCAATACTCAAGTCCAGAAAAAGCCCAAGACATTAAGGAAATGATCGATTGGATTCTCACGAAAGGGCAAGAATTGAATCAAGAGGTTCAATTAGCAAGGATTCCTGAAGAAACCGCTCAACGAGCCATCCAAGTTGCTAAGACTAATATTTCGGCTAGTCAATAATTCAATAGTTGGTGGTTATGAGTTGTTGGTTATTTGACTGGATAATCATCATCAAAAACGAACAACAAATAATTAGAGTATTGTGCGAGGACAATCGTGAAAAAGATAGGCTGTGCATCACCACTGAGATGGATAATACTGGGTGTAAATTTAGTTATAGCAACTGGAGGGAGTGCGATCGCAATTCCTGCGACAGAAACCCTTGATAGTGATGAAACTCAAGTAGCACAAGAGAATCAAACGTCTCTGATTAGCTCATTTACCCCTGAAAAGGGCAATGGTACAGGGGATATAAGGATAGAGAATAGGGAACAAGAAACTATAATTGGGAGACAAGAAATTCCGGATATTTCGATACTCCCTCCTACTTCCATCACCACCAATATCGCCACATCTCCTTCTCCCTCTAGTCCTCAAGAGACTGTCAGATACTTGAATTCACCTGAATATTTAAAGAGGGAAAATAGTGCGGATAGCCTATCACAAGAAAAAGTAACACCAGTTGCTCAATTACAAAACTCGGATGTAGAAGCAACTGAGTCTAACATTCAGAATTTAGAATCATATATCGAAATAGAAATAGAGGAAAAAGAAGGGTTAATTGATCCAGGAATGGAACAAATAACTTCAGTTTCTCAATTATCTGATGTTAGACCAACAGATTGGGCATATCAAGCACTAGCAAATTTAGTAGAGCGTTACGGTTGTATCGTCGGGTATCCTGACAGCACTTATCGCGGTAATCGTGCCATGACTCGCTACGAATTTGCCGCCGGATTGAATGCTTGTTTAAATCGCATCAGCGAAATACTTGCCGATAGCAAAGGCGGTAGCCTCAATACAGGAGATTTGGATAGTATCCACAGGTTGCAATCTGAATTTACCACTGAATTAAGTACTCTCCAAGGGCAAACAGATAGTTTAGAAGAGCGTATCGCTTTTCAGGAAAAAACTCAATTCTCTACTACCACAACTCTATCAGCAACAGTCGATATCAGCATGATTGGTGGCTTTGGGGATCGAAAAGCCGTACCTTCCCGTCAAATTCCTAATCAGGATTTAGAATTGAATACTGTCTTAGCAGGCAAGGCAGGAATAAATTTCGATACCAGTTTTACAGGTAGAGATTTGTTGCGTACTACCAGAGGTGCAGGAGATATAAATACCTTTGGTAGAGATGTTACTGGCACTGAAATGACTGCCATCGCATTTGGTTTAAATAACGATAATGATATTACCGAAAACTCCATATTCTATCGATTTCCTCTGGGAACCAATGGTGTAGCCCACTTTGGCACAGCAGGAATATCCGCTAAAATTATTATGCCCGCACTTAATCCCGTCATTTCAATTTCCAGGTTTGGTGGAGGTAACCCCATCTACAGATTAACTGGCGGTGGTGGAGTGGGTATGCACTATCGATTTTCCGACAAACTTGCTGTAGGTTTAAATTATTCAGGAGGTACAGCTAGTCTTGCCAATCCTAATGGAGGAAACGGACTTTTTAACGGTCAATATACCGCATTTGGTCAGATAACATTTACCCCATCGACTAAATTAGGAATTGCCTTCAATTATGCCCATCATTATACTCACAGACCGAATCTTACCGGGTCAACTGGTAGTGACTTTGCCGCAAGGCCATTTGGAGGCACTACCGCCACCTCAGCCGATGCCTTTGGTTTGCAAGGACAATATCGATTTAGCACTACCTTCAGTATGGGAGCTTGGGTAGAATATATTCATGCTACCGCAGAATCCTCATACCGCGTCAACCGAGTTAATGGCACAAAAGGAGATGAAGCTGATATTTGGAATTGGGCAATTACTGCTGCCTTTCAAGATGTAGGGAAACGAGGCAGTCAGTTAGGATTCGTATTTGGGATGCCACCTAAATTAACAAACAATGACTTTGCCAGTCGCGCAGATGACGATACATCGTTTCATATCGAAGCATTCTACCGCTACCGATATAGCGATCGCATTTTCATCACTCCCAGTCTATTACTAATCACCAATCCAGAACATAATAACAATAACAACGACATCTGGATTGTTTCTCTCCGCACTACTTTTTCTTTCTAAGTTAGTTATTGGTTGTTGGTTATTTGTCAATCATAGTTTCCCTTCCCCACTCCCCACCTAAGCATCCCCTCTCCCACTCCCTCTCTATGGACTTATTTGAACTAGATTCCAGCGAAATTGATGTTATTACTCAATATGAATCTCAACTAGAAAAACTAGGGGTTAATCTCGATGACGAATACCTGAAAGAAACTATCATTGCCTATTCATATAACTTAGAAAGTGGAATTCAAGCATTTATCGAATATTCAGCCAAAGGAAAACTTGAAAAACCAAATCAATACCTAATTAAAGCCATCAGAAACGGATGGAAACCGAGAAATTGTATGGAAGCACCCGTATCGCCTCTATTAACTGATCCTGATTTTGACACAGAGCATAATCGACAAGAAAGAATGGAGAATTATCGACAATTATGTCAAATAGTCAAGACTAATACCCAACGTACCCGCAAACTAACCCCACCTAAACGACGCAATTTAAGTTTAATCTCAACAAGGCCAGATTTAGCCACCATTAATCAATTTATCGCAGATCCTATCCTCAAACCAGAAATGGAAAAAGCCATCACTCAACATCCTGAATGGGGCTATGAAATCACCCCTAATGGTATAGAAGAGATTGAATTTTAATCTTACTTTTGCAAGATGTCTATTGTATATATGTAGTGCGAGCATCTTGCTCGCTATGGGTGGGAAACTGTATGGGTGAAAAA
>DOIX01000019.1:24343-30334 GCA_003511885.1 Cyanobacteria bacterium UBA11153 | reverse complement strand
AAAAAATGTATGGGTGGGAAACTTTATGGGTGAAAAAATGTATGGGAGGAAAACTCTATGGGAGGAAAACTCTATGGGAGGAAAACTCTATGGGTGGGAACCGGAGAAAACTCCCCACTCCTCACTCAAACCAAGACAATTTCAATCGGAGGTGACACAATTAATTCAGCTTTAGCTTCGCGAATGGGCTTAATTGCTCTCAACTCAACAATCATCTCTTTGACAATATTTCTAAAGGTATTAACTTCAAACATAATTTGTTCGGCATTCTTCCCCTGATGTACGTGGGCATCCACCAATAACATGATCTTTTCCGTCAACCAATCTCCCCGATATCCATAATCAGCCATCCAATAAAACGGTTGTGAAAAATAGCCAAAAGATTTCAAAAAATACTGTCTCACATGAGTTTGATCCTCAAAAGCATCATCGCTCGAACCGAATGGTACTCTAAAGGTAGCTTTGGCATAAGGCGTGGCAATTCTATGTAGTTCTTCCATAAAAGGTAACGTATTGTGTAAATGTTCGATAACGTGACTAGCCAAAAACTCATCAATCTCGTTATCAACAAACGGGAGTTTAGTTTTTCGACAATCATCCAAATCCGCGATAACATCAACTCCTGCCAGGGGCACAATATCGACATTAATCCAGTCTGTTAAAATATTCCGTCCGCAACCCAGGTTAAGTCGCTTGCTATTTGTTATCATTTTACTACCGATCTTGGCTGGCTTAAGTTATAGTCTCACCTGAAGGATAAAACTCAATCGGGAGAATTTTATTTGACTCGCGGATTTTAAAATTAAGCAAATGTTTCAGTATAGTGAGGGACTAGGGGCTTGGGGCTTGGGGCTAGGGAAGAAAGCTCTCAAACCATTAATTTTACTGCTTTTTGCTCTAGCCCCGAGGAAGTGTGCCCCTAATCCCTAGCTATAACTCTGCCCCCACTCCCCATATTGACTGACAGGAGGATATCATGAATAAACCAATTTCCCTGGTAATTACTACTTATAACGGAGAACGTTACCTCAGCGAAGCGATTGAAAGTGTTTTGTCGCAAACGATGAGGGATTTTGAGCTATTGCTGTGGGATGATGGCTCCACAGATAAATCCCTGGCAATTGCCCAGGAATACGCGAAGCGAGATAAACGGATTCGAGTAGTGGCAGCAGCACATCAAGGGCGGTGTGTAGCTCTGCAATCTGCGATCGCGCAAACCACTGGCACTTACATCGCTTGGATTGATAGCGATGATATTTTAGCACCAACCGCCCTCCAGAAAACTGCTGCCATCCTAGATACTCAGTCAGAGGTAGGTTTAGTTTATACCGACTATTTGATGATGGAGGCAAATGGTAAGCTGAGGGGTTATGGAAGTCGCTGTCATATTCCCTACTCTAAAGAGAGACTTTTGCTAGATTTCATGACTTTTCACTTCCGGCTATTTCGTCGTGAAGTCTTCAATCAAGTGGGTGGTATTGATGAATCAATGACTAATGCTGAGGATTACGATTTGTGCCTCAAACTATCGGAAGTAACTGAGGTGCGGCAAGTCAAACAACCTCTTTATTATTATCGCTGGCATCAATCTAATACTTCTCATCAGTATGCCTTACAGCAAGCCGAGACTTCGGTGAGGGCAATCGCTAATGCACTGCAACGACGAGGACTATCTGAAAGATATCATGTAGAATTAGAAATCCTTCAGTATTATCCCTTCAATTCCAGAGTACATATCAAAGAAAAAGTTGGTAGTAAGCGCTTGAGCGCTAATGGCACTAAAGTGCCTACTACGAACTTATCTTATCTTACCCAAGTTAGTAGTAAGCGCTTGAGCGCTAATGGCACTAAAGTGCCTACTACGAACTTGTCTTATCTTACCCAAGTTAGTAGTAAGCGCTTGAGCGCTAATGGCACTAAAGTGCCTACTACGAACTTATCTTATCTCTTTACTCTTGCTTCTTCTTTCTTACCTTTCGCTCTTTATCTGTTTCCTATTACTTTTTACTTTGTCCCCAACATCGCATTAGCTCAATCCATTTTACCCGCTTCTGATGGAACCAATACCAATGTCTCTCTCAATGGTAATGAATTTAATATAACTGGCGGACAAACTTCCAGCGATGGGGCCAATTTGTTCCATAGCTTCAGTCAATTTGGACTCAACCAAAACGAAATTGCTAATTTTCTGTCTAATCCCGCAATCCAAAATATTCTAGGGCGCGTAGTTGGTGGCAATCCTTCTGTTATCAATGGCTTGATTCAAGTTACAGGTGGCAACTCTAATCTCTTTTTAATGAATCCATCTGGTATAGTTTTTGGGCAAAATGCCAGTCTCAATGTCCCCGCTTCATTTACAGCTACCACGGCTACAGGTATCGGTTTTGGCAATAATTGGTTTAATGCCTCTGGTGCTAATAACTATGCCGTTTTAGTGGGAACTCCCAATACTTTTGGCTTTAACACATCTACGCCGGGAGCTATTATTAATGCGGGACAACTTATTGTAGATAATGGGCAAAGTTTAACCCTGTTAGGCGGTAATGTTGTGAATACGGGTACGCTGAAAGCTGAAGCAGCAAATATTATTATTACCGCTGTACCAGGTTCCAGTTTAGTCCGGATTAGTCAACCAGGCCATCTTCTCAGTTTGGAAATTCCTATTTCTGGTTCAACTCCATTGCCTAATAATTGGACTTTGCCAGTCTTATCCTTACCAGAATTATTAACTGGCTCGACGGTTAATACGGGATTGACTGTGAATAGTAACGATTCCGTAAGCTTAACTGCATCAGGCAAAACTATTCCGACAACTCCCGGCACTACTATTGTATCCGGTACGGTTAATACTGACGGCAATATTGGCGGTACTATCCATATTTTAGGGGATAAAGTTGGACTATTTGGGGCAAATATTCAGGCTTCTGGAATTAATGGAGGAGGTACGGTACTGATTGGTGGCGATTATCAAGGGCATGGGATAGTACCCAATGCTAAACAAACTTATGTGAGTGCCGATTCCCTAATTTCGGCTAATAGTTTACTTAACGGTAACGGCGGTAAAGTTATCCTTTGGGCAGATAAAACAACGGGATTTTTTGGCACTATCAATGCCCGTGGCGGGAGTAATTTTGGTAATGGTGGATTTGTGGAGGTATCGGGTAAGGAAAACTTGGCTTTTACTGGCTTAGTTGATTTAAGTGCTGTTAATGGTAGTGTAGGTAATTTACTGCTGGATCCGACTAATATTAGTATTGTGGCTGGTGCTCCTAATAGTGGCGCTGATGATGGGCAACTCGCAGATAGCCAAATTCTTGCTGGGGATAGCCCTGGTGCGACATTTGTCATTTCTCAGGGGACACTTCAAGCTTTATTCAGTAATATTACCTTACAAGCAACCAATGATATTGCGATCGCACCTGGGGTATCGCTGACGTTTGGATCTGGGACCGGTACCATCGCATTTACCGCAGATGCCGATGGGGATAACGTTGGCTCCTTTACTATGGGTGCGGGAGATACTATTACTACAAACGGGAGAAATATCAGTATTTCCGGTGCAAGTATCACTGCGGGAAATATTAATACATCAATAGGATTTGGGAGTGGGGGAAGTATTAATCTTTCTGCTAGTGTGGGCGATATTACTACAGGCAGTCTTAATTCCTCTGTTAATTCAACCTTTGGTTCCGCAACAGGTGGTAATGTTACGTTAACTGCTGGTGGTAATATTAATCTAACGGGGGCAATTAATGCTTCCGCATTTGGATTTGCATTTGGATCTGGATATGGATTTACAGGTGGTAATGTTACCTTGCGTAGCGATAATATTTCTGGAAGTACTGGTAAAAATATTAGTTTCATCAGTATAAATTCCACTGCTACAGGCAGTGGCTATGGTACATTTACAGCTAATGGTGGTAGTGTCACAATTGTTGCTAATGGTACTGTTCAAGGAACAGGTAGTGGTACTACTATTAATAGCGTTGGCAGCACATCTACCGGAAATGTTTCAATTACCCATGATGGCGGCCCAAATAATCTTCCTTTTGTAGTAGGAAGTAGTGCTACTAACGGTTTAGCTGGCAGTATTAATGGTACTTTTACATCTGGTTCATTTCCAGTCCTTCCCAGTGGTGGAAATGCGGCGGGAACTCCTACTGGAATTACCATCACCTCAGCTAATACCGCACCAACCTTAACAGCCACTTCCACATTGCCAACAACTCAACAAGATCAACCGATTACCTTTACATACGAGCAGTTAAATCCAGTTGCCACAGACACAAATGCTGATATTACAGCAATCCAAATCCTATCAATTACATCGGGAACATTAACCAGAAATGGTATAACTCTAAATCCAGGAGACACCATTATTCCCGGCGATACTTTAGTTTACACTCCACCAGCAGGTACGACTGGTTCAATTAGCAACGCCTTCACTGTCCAAGCCAATGACGTAGTATCTCTTTCATCACCACAACAAGTAGGTGTTAATATAACTGCAAAACCAACCACACCAACCACACCAACCACACCAACCACACCAACCACACCAACCACACCAACCACACCAAATATAGAACAAGGTAAACGTCGTCTACCACGGGAAAACCAACCCACACCTTCCGGGGCAGTACCGCCAATTTTAGCATCCCAGAATACCCCAATTAAAACTTTAGATCAAGCCCATGAAATTTTATCAGGAATCGAAGAAGCAACGGGGGCAAAACCAGCAATTATCTACATTAACTTTATCCCACCAACTGTTTCTAATGCTGACTTTACCGCACGGGAAACCAACAATACCGGAGAATTCGATAACCATCTCCAAAGATCCCAACCAACGATTACAATTAAACCAAGCGATAGCGACGAATTAGAAATATTGGTAGTCACAGCTAAAGGACCACCAATTCTGCGTCGGATAACAGGAGTTACCCGCAAACAAGTCATGGAAGTTGCCGACAAATTCCGGACTGCTGTCACCAGTATCAGTATTCCCCGCAATTATGTTTCCCCTGGCAAACAACTATATAATTGGTTTATTGCCCCAGTGGAAATAGATTTACAAGCCCAAGAAATTAATAACCTTGTCTTCATTATGGATGAAGGATTGCGTTCCCTACCTGTTGCCGCACTTCACGATAATGATGGATTTATAGTCGAAAAATATAGCGTAGGTTTAATGCCCACACTCTCTCTCACCGATACTCGCTATGTCGATATCCGAAACCTATCAGTTTTAGCAATGGGTGCAGAAAAATTCACCGATCAAAACCCATTACCAGCAGTACCATTAGAATTAAAGGAAATTGCAGGTAACCTGTGGCAAGGAAAGTCTTTCATTAACCAAGACTTTACCATAGATAATATCCAGAAAACACGTTCCGTACAACCTTTTGGTATCGTTCATTTAGCCACCCATGGAGAATTTCAATCTGGCGATATCGAGCAATCCTACATTCAATTATGGAATCGCCGACTGGGTTTAGATCAATTACGACAGCTAGGATTAAATAACCCACCCACAGAACTTTTAGTATTAAGTGCTTGCCGCACTGCTCTGGGGGATAGAGATGCGGAATTAGGTTTTTCCGGATTAGCTGTACAAGCAGGTGTCAAGTCAGTATTGGGGAGTTTATGGTATGTTAGCGATATCGGGACGGTAGGATTTATGAGTAGTTTCTACCAGCATTTGAAAACTGCATCAATTAAAGCAGAAGCAGTGCGACAAACACAAATTGCCATGATTAAAGGTGAGATTCGCCTAGAGGGAGACAAACTCATTAGTGGAGATTTGCAAATTCCCTTAACATCAAAATTAGCTAATTTGGGAGACCAAAAATTTACCCATCCATATTACTGGAGTGCCTTTACCATGATTGGGAATCCGTGGTGACAGGTGAGACTGCCTGATAGATGACAGTCCACTCCCTCCCATCATAAGCGGCTACGCATTTAATTTGTATATCCCCACACCCTACA
>DOIX01000019.1:0-24085 GCA_003511885.1 Cyanobacteria bacterium UBA11153 | reverse complement strand
ACTATCCAATTTAGATGCGCCGTGCGGCTTCGCAGCAGCGCTTTGCGATCGCGCAGCGGGCAAGAAGTGCGATCGCCAAAATTTTTAGGCTATACTTGGTCAGAAGGGGTGCGCCTGCCTTAAGTTAATACCCAGTTAAATTAACCTCTTAACTAAAATTACTAGAAAATATGGGTAGAAAAATTGTCGGGATGATTAGCAGCTATAAAAATCTTAACCAAACTGATTGGCTGTGGCAACAAACCCCTCATCCTTTTGGGGTTTGGGGGAATATACAGATGATGGCAAATGCTATTCATCCTGATATTCTACTCCTCTATAACTTCGATCGATTCCCAGAGCCAACTCCTAAACAAAGTGACTTTCCCAATTTATTTCAACTCTTCAAAAAACACTCAAATAAGAGCCAACCCAATAGAGAAAATATATGGCGAGGAGTACCAAAAGAGCGGATTGTATCTCTAGTGCGGGAGCCTCCTTTTGCTAAATTACATCACAAAAGAATCGCTGAATATCAATCCGCTCAGATATACTGTGGATATGTTTCTGGCCCAGATGATTTTGCGCCAATTCCTGACTACATGCCCGCTATTTGGTATCACGCTAATTCTTTCCGGGAATTAAATGAAATGCCACCCCCAGAAAAGATGAAAAATTGTAGTTGGATTACCTCTGGAATCGATCGCACTCCCGAACATCAAAGACGTTTGGCATTTTTGAAGTCTTTAGGCGAAAGTGGCTTAGAATTCGATCTCTATGGACGAGGATTACCGGATTGGACATCAGGTAAAGGTACTCTAAAAAATAAATGGTATGGGATGGCTTCCTACTACTACAACCTGGCAATTGAAAATTATGCCGAAAATGATTGGTATGTGAGTGAAAAACTTTGGGATTCTCTCCTCGCTTGGTGTTTGCCCATCTACTACGGCGGCTCTGCTGCTGATAAATTGTTACCGCCAGGAAGTTTTTTGAGGCTACCTAGCCTTGATGAAAAGGGAATCGCTTATCTAAAAGAAGTGACGGCAACCCCTGACGCATGGCACGAAGCCAAGGCGGCAATTGCCGAAGCACGTCAAGTAATTCTTCACAAATTGAATCTGCTTAATTTCTTGTCCAATTTAGTCGAAAAGTTAGGATAACCACAATGACAGATGGAATTTATACCCTAGCCAATGATGTTGTTTTCGATCAAGTAGTGGCATTGCTCAATAGTATTGAGGCAAATGCTGGAAGAGAAATGCCTGTCTGTATCATTGCTTATGACAATCGGTTAGACAAAGTTCGCGAGGAAGTAGCCAAGAGAAAAAATGTCACTTTACTAGAAAATCCTTCACTATTTCAACGCTGGGAAGATTTTTCTTATCAGGTTTGGCAAACTCATCCCACAGCTTTAAACACTTGGAAAGAGCAAGGAATTACCACTAAATTCTATCGAGTTGGGGAAAATCACCGTTATGGCGCGTTTGATCCTGAAAGTCCATTTGAAAAGTTTATATATATGGATGCAGACACGCTGCTAATAAATTCGGTAGATTTTATTTTTAATAAGTTAGATGAGGTGGATTTTGTTGTCTATGATTTTCAGTATAAAGATCTCGGTCATATATACAATGTCGCATCGCAAAAATTACGGGAAGTATTTGCCGAATCCCAAATAAAATCAGAAATATTTTGTTCGGGTTTTTATGGTTCAAAACGAGGATTATTCACAGATGAAGAGCGGCAAGGGTTAATTGCAAAATTAGCACAAGGAGAATCGGAAATACTATATCCATCAGCACCTAACCAATCGGTGTTAAACTACATGAGAATGCGATCGCAAATACCAATATATAACTTCGCTCTAGGTTTACCAGAAAATCAAAAAACAGGAAATTCTGTAACCTCAAAACACTTTGAGAATCGCGATAACGTTTTATACGACAAAGGAACTAGATTGACTTATCTCCACTATATTGGGGTATCTTCCAAATTATTTACTAGGGTTTGTGGAGGGGAAAATCTTGATTTTCCTTATCGCGATATTTTCTTGCACTATCGCTACCTCCATCAACCAGAAAAACGACCCAAATTTACCACTAAGCCCAAACCATACAATCCACCGCCAAGCCTGATAACAAGAGTGTTAAGGAAGCTGAAAATCAATCAATGAGGATTATATAGCAACCGCCATATCGGTTAAGACCGAAATAACCTCATGAAGAGAGCCTTGAAGCCTTGCTTGATATGGGGTTTGATGTTCATTAAATAACTATCAACTGTCAACTGCTATACTATGAATCGTGGAATTTATATCACAGCTAATGATAAAGTAACCGAACACGCGATCGCACTCCTCAAGAGTATCCGCGTCAAAGATAAGGATACGCCCATCGTCTTAATACCCTACGACGACAACTATCACGCGATCGCGAAAATCCTTAATGAGTCTTATGGAGTAGAAGTTTACCAGGATCTAGAATTTATCAATCGCCTATCCCTCCAGTTGTATGAAATTTTCGGTAAGGGCTTTTTTGCCCGCCCCAATCAATTTCGCAAACAAGCCTGTTGGTTTGGTCCTTTTGATAAATTCATTTACATAGATACAGATATCGTAGTTTTCGATAAAATCATCGAAACCACCGACTATCTCGATAAATACGACTTTATCTGCTACGATTACCAACACTCCAAAGGCATCAAAAACGTTTTTTCTCCAAAAGTAATTGAAGATGGTGTCTTTAGCGAAGCCGAAATTAAGGACATTTTCAATGGCGGATTCTGGGGTGCAAAGAAAAATAGAATATCTGAAGATAATTTATACAAGACATTTGCCGAATGTGCCACCCATCCAGAATACTTCGACTTTTCCCAAAAAACTTCAGATCAACCCATCATTAACTATATGATCCTCAAGGAAATCCCCAGCCGCTTTAATATTGTCCGTCGCCCAGGTGGTGCGCCCGGAAGTTGGGGAGGTAGCAAACATTTCCAAATCCAAGGAGATAGACTTATCGATCCTAACTGCAATCAACCTGTAGAATACTTACATTGGGCAGGTATCCGGATTCAACCCGGATGTCCTTACTGGGATATCTGGAAACATTATCGCTATCTGGGCGAAACAATGCCTCCCGATGAAGTACCGCCTACTCCAACTCAGAAAAGTTTATTCCAACAGATGAAAGAGAAAATTAACCGCTTAATATAAATAAATTATGAAATATACAAATTTTATAGTGGTTGGCGCACATAAAGCGCCGACAACATCGATTCACTACTATTCCACCTTTATCAAATGAATTGAGAGAAAAGCTGATCGAAATTTACCGTAGTGATATTGTGCAATTACAGGGACTTACTGGATTAGATTGTTCCCATTGGTTGAAAAATCAATCATCAATAGTTGCCAAGATTAAATATAGCGGATTTCACCTGAGTGAGGTACACCTATAATAAGCTGCGGCGCATCTAAATTGGATAGTAAATTTATCGAAAGGGGTGTGGGGATATACAAATTAAATGCGTAGCAGCTTAATACAAAGTTTTTCTCAGTATTGTCCCAGGTGTACATCATACTACTGCAAATTACTATAATTTCCAAAAATATGAGTGAAACTGAAAAAGATTTTTGTTTTTGTACCTTGGCTCTCCGTCAAAAGTATCGTTTACTTGCTAAACAATTAGCTGAAGATTTGGACACATATTCTCCAGGGACTTCATTGGTTGTTGGTACAGATGAACCAGAAGATTTTAGAGAGCAAAAAAATGTCTTGGCTTTTGAACATCTCCAAAAGGGTATTCTTCACTGTTATAACGATAAACGCTTTGTTTTAGAAAAGGCTTTGTCAAAGTTTCAGACAGCAATTATCATTGATTCAGATACCAGAATTATTGAGAAAGTTCCGAGTTATATAGAATGGAAATCAGGAATTACAGCCAAGACAGAAAATCTATTAATTCATGTAAAAAAATATAATCCAGAACGTTTACTATCGCTAAAAACAGTGGCAAAAAAGCTGAATATTTCAATTGATGATGTTTCCTGGGTGGGTGAATCTTTATTTATTATTTCGAGAGATAATGGCAAAGAAATAGAATTTTTAAAGCAATGGGGTAAAATTGGTAACTATTTAGAATTAAAAGGCATACATTCCGGTGAAGGGAATAGCATTGGTCTAGCTGCTGCTAAGATAGGATGGACAGTCAACCATGCTAACTGGGATGAAATTAAAGCAGTTACTAATCACTTAGACGCATCATATAATCAAAGCTCAATAACCTTTTCAGATAATTTAAAACGTCGAATTGGCTATCACTATCGTTTAAATGTAACACGGCTACAGGCTCTAAGCGATTTTGATTTCTACTATCGTTAAGATCTGATTTATTTCGTGCTAATTAATATGACTGAGTTTTCTCGTCAACGAGTCAAAGTTGGCGATGGAGTCGATGGTAGTTGCAATACGGAAAATATCGGGGTTTTATAGAATCCAGATTCTACAGATAAATAGATGGAAAAGGTAATCGCGATCGCAAGTAGTAATCTTTCCCGCATGGTAACCTCCTCTAAGCCTAGCTTTTGTGACTCCGAAGAGTCCCACTGCAATTCTAATATGTTGGATTTTTACTGATATTGGCGCGATCGCAAACTAGGGGAGATAGTGATGTGTCTCATTGACACTGGAAAATTTACCTACTTTTTACAGGGTTACATGGAAACTTGACTTCTTCACGCTACGGACTGAAAATGTGTTACCTCTAAACAGAACTTGGTGTTACCGCGATCGCCATTTGACACAGATGTGCCGAGCGGACAATATCCGCACATCTGTGTCTGGAGTTAAAGGCGATAAACGGGTATGGGAAATTTGTCAAAGTTAGGACTTTTTTAGTAAGCTAGGGTCTCTAAAGTTTCCCGTAGATAGCGACGGACTCGCCAATCTAGGCTATTATCGAGGGATTGTTCGCTTAGTGGGTGTTCCAACTGCCAGCGTTGAAATCCCGAGCTAGCAGCGATAGCTTGCTTGAGG
Organism: Cyanobacteria bacterium UBA11153; assembly: GCA_003511885.1. Classification (GTDB taxonomy): domain Bacteria; phylum Cyanobacteriota; class Cyanobacteriia; order Cyanobacteriales; family Coleofasciculaceae; genus Limnofasciculus. Next base: position 19,070 of record DOIX01000019.1, on the reverse strand, counting down.
CTATCCCAGATTTCGCTATCTTGGGATAATTGAGTTGGTTGTGGAGGAGCTAAGTTTTCCATTGGTCTTGTCGAAATTAATAGGGATTAGCAACGGAGGAATTCTGCGATATAATTTTCACATTACTTCTAGGATAGCTCAGAGCATCTTGGTAGATTGTGTGCTGCGCCACATCTTTGCACCCTCATCTATAACAATCGGTTATCATAATTGGCGATCGCATCAATGCCACCTAGCCCAGTTGAGTGGTTAAAGTCTATGCTGCCAGCCACTTTCCACTGATATGTTGAGTTATCTTACGGATTTCGATATTCATCCTACTTCAGGATAAGTCTATCGACTTAGCTAGTAATTTCAATGCTTCTTGTAAATTAAACAAGAATTTCTTATCTTTCTCCTGTGGTTGGGAAGGAGGGATGCCATATCCGCCAAGCTGTTAAGGCTGCTTTCTCAGGATTTTCCCAGGAAAGTCTTATGATTTATTCAGACAAGACTAATTCAACGATCGGCCTCAATATTGTAAGCTACATCAAGAGTCTTCATGACATTATTTCTATAGATACCTATGTGAGGGTTGCTATAGTTAGGACTTACGCAGTCGCGCTACCAATAGTTAATGGTGTGTTAGATGGAGCATAACACACCCTACAGATAGATAGTTTGGGTAAGTCCTGTATAGTATGGAAATCAATTAACCAAGCAAGAATTACAGATGAATAGGATAACTTCTCTTACTCTGGATAAACCAACTCTATCTCTGACAGAACAATATCGACAGGTGCGTCAAGTCAGCCACCAAATTTGTCAGCCTTTAGCCGTAGAAGATTATATCATTCAAAGTATGGCAGATGTCAGTCCTCCCAAATGGCATTTGGCTCATACTACCTGGTTTTTTGAAACCTTTTTACTCGTTCCCTATCTCCCGGAATATCAAGTTTTTCATCCTAAATTTGGTTATCTTTTCAACTCTTATTACGAAGGAGTGGGGAAACGTCATCCTCGTCCCCAAAGAGGATTATTATCTCGTCCCACAGTGGATGAAGTTTATCGATATCGAGAGTATGTTGATCGAGAAATGTTTGCTCTCCTTTCTTCCTCAAATCCTCAAATCCAATCCCTCATTATCCTTGGACTTCATCACGAACAACAACATCAGGAATTACTACTAACTGATATTAAGCATATCTTTGCCATTAATCCATTACGTCCAGCTTACATGGAAAAAGGAATGGCATCGCATCTGCCCAAGTGGGGACTGGAAAATGGGAAAGCGGATATCAAGATCGGGAAGTATCAAAATCAAGAACAATGGTTGGATTATCCGCGAGGACTATATAGTATCGGTTATGAAGGCAGAGAATTTGCTTTTGATAATGAGAGTCCCCGGCATCAAACTTATTTACAAGACTATTGGCTAGCTAATCGGTTGGTAACTAATGGAGAATATCTAGAATTTATGGAAGCCGGAGGTTATAGTAACCCGGAATATTGGCTTTCAGAAGGTTGGACAACTGTAAAAGAACAAGGATGGTTAAGTCCCCTATACTGGGAAAAAATTGATGGCAATTGGTGGATAATGACTTTATCAGGATTACATCCGATTGACAAAAATGAACCTGTCTGTCATGTGAGTTTTTACGAAGCCGATGCTTATGCTCGTTTTCGGGGTAAAAGATTACCCACAGAAGCGGAATGGGAAGTCGCAGCAAGCCAAATTAGTATAGGGGGAAATTTCTGGGAAACCGGAATATTACACCCAACTCCAGCCGTAGGAATGACTCATCTAGATCAAATGTTTGGCGATGTTTGGGAATGGACGCAAAGTGCCTATTTACCCTATCCAGGATTCCAACCTGCTCCTGGTGCTGTTGGGGAATATAATGGTAAATTTATGTGCAATCAAATGGTATTAAGAGGTGGTTCTTGCGTTACTCCAGCCAATCACATTCGCCTCAGTTATCGTAACTTTTTCCCGACAGGAGTGCGGTGGCAGTTTACTGGGATTCGTTTAGCAGAATAGGGAAATTTTATCATCTCTGTGCGATCGCCCATAGTTATCCCTCTTCTGTCACTTTGGGAAAATTCGTCGAACTACGGATTCTTCCGCACATACTATGCTAAAATATCAGTTTGAATAGCCCAAAAGCCATCATACCTAGTATTTCAGTCAAAACAGCCATAAAATCCGCAGAGAATGCTAGCCATAATCATTACTGGGCAAGGTTTTAGCTAAGTTAATGCTAATAATTTAGCAGAGTATGTCCTGAAGAACCATAATTCTATAAAGAGGGAAGGGGAAACAGGGAAGAGGGCAGAAAAATTTGATTCGCGATTAACCATTAACCATGTTATGGAAATCTCCATTAAACTACTATTTATCTTCACCACAACCATCTATCATTGGATTTCCAGCATCATAGAAACGAAAATCCATCCACCCATTGGCGAAAGAATTGATATTGGAGGTTATAAACTCCATTGTTACTGCAAAGGAGAAGGGAGTCCTGCAGTAATCATAGATCATAGTTTGGGTGGGATTGAAGGGTATTTCCTCATTGAAGAAATTGCGAAACTGACGCGGGTGTGTATTTACGATCGCGCCGGATATGGTTGGAGTGACTCTAGTCCTTATCCTCGCACGAGTCAAGAGATGATCGGCGAGTTGGATGTACTCTTGATCAAAGCGGGGATATATCCACCTTATATTTTAGTTGGGAATTCTTTTGGCAGCTATAATATGCGACTTTATGCCCATCAGTTTCCTGAAAAAATAGTGGGAATTGTCCTAACAGATGGACTTCACGAGTCTGGCATGTTAAATATGCCCCTCCGTCTCCGCCTCCTCAAATTATTTTTTAGATCGGGATTTGTCATCTCGGTATGGGGAGGATTCCTGGGCATTATCAGGATTTTGGGTAAAATGGGATTATTTGAAGTCATTAAGCCAGAGTTACGCCAATTTAATCGGGAAATCCTCCAAATAGTTAAGCGTTCATTTTACCAGCCCAATCACTGGATAACGATGGCGCGAGAATTAGCGAGTTTGTCTGTCAGTAGCAGGCAATTGAGTAAGGCGCAAAGTCTGGGTAGTATTCCCGTGGTTAATATTAAGTCTAGTACTTTTTTTAAGAGATCGTTTTTCACTTCTTATCTCCCTCTGAAGTCAGCCGATAGGTTACGGGAGGAAATGCACGCGAAACTGCTGATGATATCAACTAGTTGTCGGGAAATTCAGGCGAGTAAAAGCAGTCACTTTGTCTGGATAGATGAGCCGGAAATAATTGTAGCTGCGGTTAGGGATTTATGGGAGAGTTTGCAGGAAAATTCAAGTTGAGGATGGGGTAATTAGCAAAACTAGGAACTTTCCACTGTCCACTATCCACAGCCCACTATCTACTGTCTGATACCAACTTTGCGATCGCAGTACTCCTTTGGAGTTAAACTGTTCTGAAGTTTATATTCGATCGATCCAGATGGCACTAGGCAAAGAACCCCCTCAACTCCTGAAGCAACGCCTGTTATACCGTGGCAGAAAATTTAATTTTGAAGTTAATGCCCTTCGCCTTCCCAATCAAGCAGAAGGGGATTGGGAATGTATCCGTCATCCCGGCGGTGCATTGGCTGTCCCTGTAACGCCAGAAGGTAAGTTAGTATTAGTCCGTCAGTATCGTTTTAGCGTTCAAGGTCGTCTTTTGGAGTTTCCGGCTGGTACAGTCGAAGCTAACGAAAATCCCGCCGAAACGATTAAACGGGAAATAGAAGAAGAAATTGGCTATCGCGCTCATACTTGGCAATCTCTCGGTAAGTTTGCCCTAGCACCTGGTTATTCTGATGAATATATTTACGCTTTTCTTGCTCAAGATTTGGAAAAGTTAGCGAAGCCCCCAATCCAAGATGCTGATGAAGATATGGAAAATGTTTTCATGTCACCACAGGAGTTGGAAGAAGCTATCCTTAATGGAGAAGCTCTTGATGCTAAAAGTATTTGTGCCTTTTTCCTGGCTCGTCCATTCTTGAATTAGTGCTTGGTTATGGGTATTAAGTGGGTACACAAAATTAATTGCACACTGAGTTGACCTGAAACCATTGAAAAATATAGTGTTTCGAGAAATCGGATGTGCAAATAATTTTGTGCCAGGTACTTACCAGAAATTACAGCGTAAGAGTAACCAGGAAACCTAAGAAGTGATTCTTGAGAAGCCTACACCATAATCTCTGACTTGGTGTAGGAGGATGTCACTAACCCCTACTTTTATACCAACGAATAAACAATTTCTCCAATTCAGCCCAAACAAACAAAGAGGTACTAAAAAGCAAACAAACGAAAAGTTCCATCAAAGTTAATGGCTTAGTACCAAAGAAATCTTGGAGGAATGGCACGTAGATTAATGCGAGCTGCAAAGCAGTAGTAACTGTTACAGCCCAAAGCAAATAGGGGTTAGAAAAAGGATTAACTTCAATAGTTAAGCGAAGATTAGAACGAACTGCGATCGCGTGCCCCATTTGTGCTACACAGAGAGTAGTAAATACCATGGTTTGCCAGTGGGGATTGAAGTATTGATAGGCGATACCCATTAAAATAATAGTGGAGATGGCAAAGACAACCCCAATGCGCAGCATATATGCACCCAAACCCCTAGCAAAAATACTCTCGCGGGGACTACAAGGCGGACGTTTCATCACATCCGGCTCGGGGGGTTCTATAGCCAATGCTAGAGCGGGCAAACCATCAGTAACTAAGTTCATCCAGAGAATTTGTAAGGGAGAAAGAGGGACATCACTTAATCCCATAATCGGTGCAGCGGCAATCGTTAAAACTTCACCAATATTACTACCCAGAATATAGCGAATAAAGCGGCGAATGTTATCATAAACCGTTCTTCCTTCTTCCGTGGCAGCGACAATAGTTGCAAAGTTGTCATCAAGGAGTACCATATCGCTAGCCTCCTTACTCACATCAGTACCAGTAATCCCCATGGCAATACCAATATCTGCTTGTTTGAGAGCCGGAGCGTCATTCACACCATCTCCCGTCATCGCCACAAATTTACCGCGTTTTTGCAGGGCTTGAACAATGCGCAATTTATGTTCCGGGGCAACGCGAGCATAAATACTCACTTCCTCGACTTGTTGTTCTAACTCTGATTGAGATAAATGTTGTAACTCTTGCCCAGTCAGGATATGGGAACCTTCATTGGCAATACCCAAAGCATGTGCGATCGCTTTAGCAGTAAGCTGATGGTCTCCTGTAATCATCACAGGGCGAATTCCAGCCTCTAAACATTCCCTCACTGCATCCAAAACTTCGGGACGAGGGGCATCCAGCATCCCCACTAACCCCAACCAGACTAATTCTGCTTCAAGAGTTTCACTACCATCTATCTCTGTTGCGACTAAAGTATCCAGAGACTTATAAGCCAAACCCAATACCCGCAATCCAGCACCAGCCATCCGGTTATTATTATGTAAAATCTCTTTCCTTTGCTCGGCGGTTAATTTCTCAGTCTTGTTACTAACCTGACATGAATCGCAACGTTCCAATACTAACTCCGGAGAGCCTTTGGTAAACATAATATATCGGCAGTTGCCGTTTCCTTCTTCCTTATTTACCAAATCACTACTCACAGCAGGCCACTGACAAATGACACTCATGCGTTTACGATCTGAGGAAAAAGGAATTTCACCAACTCTGGGAAATTTGAGACTGAGGGTTTCCTTATCTATTCCGCCTTTACCTGCCAGGGCAACAATCGCTCCTTCTGTGGGATCTCCTAAAATTTTCCATTCTCCCTCCTGATATTGCAAAATTGCATCATTACAGAGGGCACAGGCAAGGAGTAAAGTTTCTAATTCTGGATACTTTTCCATAGCAATTGGTGTTTCATTAATCTGAAATTCACCAACAGGGGCATACCCGTCGCCCGTAACTTGGAAAGATTGGCTGGGAGTCATTACCCATTGCACCACCATCTTATTTTGGGTAAGAGTACCAGTTTTATCAGAACAAATGGTAGTGACGCTACCCAAAGTTTCCACTGCCGGAAGTTTGCGAATGAGGGCATGGCGACGAACCATTCGCTGAGTTCCTAATGCTAAAGTAACGGTAATCACAGCGGGTAAACCTTCTGGCACAACCGCCACCGCCATACTCAGAGAAACTTCTACCAATTCTTGCAAAACACTTAAGTTGCCACCGCTGCGGATTAAGCCACCGACAATCACTATTGCTACTAGTATTAAGGAACCACTAACTAAGACATTTCCGAGTTGAGTCATCCGCCGTTGTAGAGGCGTGGGTTCGCTTTCTACCCCTTGTAACATCTCAGCAATTCTGCCCAATTCTGTCTTCATGCCAGTGCCCGTTACCAGCACTGTACCTCGTCCCTGGACGACTTCGGTTCCCTGATATACGATGTTAATGCGATCGCCTAATAGGGTATCTTCTGGTAATTGCAAATTTGCTTGTTTGCTGACGGCATGGGCTTCGCCAGTGAGGGCAGATTCCCGCACCTGCAAGTTAGACTCTTCAATTAACCTTCCATCGGCGGCAACTTGTACTCCGGCTTCCAGGAGCATAATATCTCCTGGCACGAGCTGTTTGCTCTCTATCTCCATCGGTTTGCTCCCACGGATTACCCTTACTTTGGGGCTGGCAAGGTTTTTCAGGGCAGCGAGGGCTTTTTCGGCACGGCTTTCTTGGAGATAGCCGAGGACACCGTTGAGGATCACAATCAATAATATTGCGATCGTATCTTTGAATGGTACTTCTCCTGATGATAGAGAACCTTTATGCAAAGCAGCTACATCCAACAACCCTGATACGATAGCGACACCAATCAGCATCAGTAACATGATGTTGGTAAACTGATCTAGGAGTATTGACCAAGAACTTCTACCTCCTGTCTCTTCCAGTTCATTTAAGCCGTAATATTGTAATCGCTCTGCGGCTTGTTGCCCGGTTAAGCCTGTTTGAGCGTTACTGTCCAATTCTGAAAGGGACTTTTCTATTGATTCGGTATGCCATCTGCTTGGGGAATCAGGCAAGGAATGGGAGTGATTAGATGGAGTCACGGGAAATGTTTTCTAGAACACAATATCCAATCGATCTTGACATATTACCATTGTTTTTCCTCTAGTCTTCAGTATCTATAAAGCTGCCCAATAATGTTAAGTTTATTTAATTATTTATTACAAAATATGTAGTAATGCCAATTTTCCGTAATTTTATGGCGGTTTCTCTCTTTTCCCCTTGTATTGAGCCTTCGCAGGCGGCTTTCATCCCAAGGCTCAAGCCAGAGGGTTGAAAGCCAGCCTTTCTTATAAAAAAATACCCTACATAATAGTAGAGTATTTCTGACCAACAGGTTTTAATTCAGATTAAATTAGGTTTCATCCTAGGGCATAGGATGGAATAATAGATCTGGAAAAAACCGATTAAATTCAATCAAAATTCCCGCTGTAATAGTTAACCAAGCTGCGATTAAAACTGGGGCGAGAGTGAGGTACTTGACGAAACCTTCCATCGATATTTCTCCTAAAAACAGTTTGTAGGTTAATCGATTTTAGACTTAGGATATTGGAGCCAGCCAATTAGCTGTTAAACCCAATATCTTTCATCTCTAATCAAAACTAACGGGGTGATACGGTAATCTCGTTATCTTTGGCAAACATGTTACCAGATAGGTATTCTTGGACAGCAGCTAGAGGCCATGCAAAGCCGAATAGCATTTTGCCAAATGCCAAAGGTACATCGATGATGACTTCTTTTTCTTCTGGATTCGGTCCTTTTTTAATGGCTTGGAGATAAGAACGACCAACCCAACCAATCCAACCAGTGATATACAAGAAGAGAACGCTAGGAATCAAAAAGTCACCTGCGCGACTCAAACGTCCATCCACAATCAAGTGGGGTAATCCTTCCGGTCCGCATAAAGCTTCTGAATAACGAGCAAATCGGTTTGCCCCGGAATTGGGATCGCCAGTAGTATTGAGAGCAGCAGCAGCCCGTTCCTGAAAAGCAGCCGATTCGCTGCAAGGAGTCAGATTGTCTAGATCCGCAGTCGCAGGACTGACGAAGCTAAACCATATCGTAACGGCAAAAACCAGAGCCAACAATCTTCGCATAGACTTGTTCCTTTGTTACAAAATCGTCGATTTAATCGCTTAATAGCAGAACATGGGAATTTTTCGGTGGTAATCACCGTAGCACGAATTGGGTTAATCGGGAAATTAACCCAATTGGTAATTTGATCGCCATGACACCTCCTAAGCTCCCGATTTTGGGAGTGTCTGGTAAGCTTGAAACCAGGGAATTTCAACTAAGTTCGGTTACAGGAACTTATTTTACTTGGTTTGGGCGCTAAAAAATGTAACATCTTCTTAGTAAGAATTAATTTTTTGTTACAAAACAACAAGTTTATGTAACGAAATGTATCTTCATTAAAGATTTTGTGAAGAAGTGTAACAAGAAAAGGGGGCTAGAAGCTGTTCTATCTCTCCTCCTCTCCTCAAGTAGGTGCTGCCATCAGCTATTGACTGCTTCCCTCTAGCAATTGGAGGCTATCCCCTATCTTGAGTAATAAATTTTTCTTAACAGTAATCATACAGATCCCATGGTTTGGATTCAGCCATTTTCAGCAAACTTTGAGCAAGTTAATCGATTCACATAGTTAGAGGAGTAACCATAGATTTAACAAACCAGAGAGACTCATTAATTTGGGAAAATCTAGGCTTGGGATCGGTTTGTGTAGTATTTTGGAAAAAAGGCAATCTTGAGAGGCCATAAATGAAAGCAATTTTTACTCAACCATACAAAAGATACAAGTCTCTAGCACGCTTAATGCGGGTTGCTTGCCGCTGCATTTTGCTTTTGCTATTCCTCATCCCGCTCCTCAGCGGGTTGATGGCTGCACCCGCCTACGCTACTAGCGTTTATGAAATGCCCATCGTCAGTGCGGGGGAACCCACTTGGGTGATTGACAAGTCGGAAGTCATCAGCCGCCTCAATGAAGGGACTTTGAGTAATACTCTGGAGGAGTTAGCCAAAAATACTGGTAACGAGGTAAGAATGGTGACGATTCGTCGCTTAGACTACGGCGAGACGGCGGATAGCTTTGCTAAAGCCCTGTTTCAAACATGGTATCCCACACCAGAAGCCCAAGGGAATCAAACTCTACTGGTTATTGATACTCTCACCAATACCACTGGTATTGTGACAGGGGAAACCGTCAAGTCAATTATGTCTGACGAAATTGCCCAGAGCGTAGCCTCTGAAACCGTAATGGCTCCAATCCGAGAAGATAACAAGTACAATCAGGCATTGTTAGATGGTAGCGTCCGTTTAGCTGCTGTCCTTTCTGGGGAACCGGATCCCGGCCCTCCTGTTATCGAAGAAAATGTTCAGGTGGCTAGTACTTTTACTAGTGCTGAAGAAACTGATACCAAAAATTCTACCATCTGGGTGGTTGTTCTGTTAGTTGTGGCTACAATTGTCCCGATGGCGACTTATTGGTTTTATCAGAGTTATTCGGGAGGTTAGGGGTTAGAGCTTAGAGGTGAGAAGTGAGAGGGGATTTGAGTGCTAAGAGTTCCCTCTTTCCTTTTCTGGCTGAAGATGGAAAACTAGTCTTGGATGTAATCTGCTCCGGAAATTAAAGCTAACTCAGCCCGGACAAACTCTCGTCCTAAATAAGCAGCATGATCTAGCATTGTCACTGGACAGGGTTGAGTTTCCTCAAAAAGCTTAACACAAAGTTCTTTGGCGGTTCTGCCTGTAAAGATGGTGCTATGATTCCTTTCGACTTTGGCTTTGGCAGGGATGACTTTGCCTGTATCGGGATCTACTGCTAAACCGCGATCGTCAATTACATTGGTAAAATGTTTGGCACAAATTAGCCCTGCTTCTCGATCTAGATAGATAATGAAATATCCTGCTGGATCGAGATCTATATGACGTTTCGATAGTTCGTTATCAATAATGCTGAGTGATTCGGCTGTTTGAGTCATCTTGTCTTGAGCGATTCTGCTTTACTGAGATGGTGTTTCTTTGATCGAACAAACTTAATCTTAGTAGAAATTGACACTCCCCGTCAGGTATCGCGGTTTGTAACTTGCTAGTATACACCTGAGGGGAAGAGTTCTGAGGGGAGGAGTTCGGTGTTTTTTCTTGACTTTGTTCGTGATAGTTACCAAAATTCCACACTGAGTTTATGACCATAAGTCCTAAAATAGGTTAGGCTGGAGGTAGGGACATCAGCCTGGTGAATATTATGCCTAAGCCGACCATCCTCAAGCAAGGAGAACGCTATACTTTTAGTCAATACTTCGAGATGCCCTACGCACCGGAGGATATTTTGGCAGAATTAGGTTGTACTCTTGTGCGATCGCGCTTAAATTTACCACAGGTGGCAGAAGTTTCCGCAGAGTATGGATTTTTGAAACATTATTTGGAACGGAATTTAACTTTTGTTAATCCGATTTCTGAGATTTCTCGACGGGAAATTTTGATTGCACCCACACTCATGGAAGTTTGTGCGGCGACAGATGCTTCTCTCAAGATTGAATATTCTGTTAATGTAAATGATTGGTTGCGGGGAAATTTAGATTACTATATTACTAGTCCCAATAGTTTGCTGGTAGTGGAAGCTAAACAGGCGGATCTCGCTAAAGGATTTACCCAACTTGCTGTTGAGTTAATTGCCTTGGATCAATGGGTGAAATCATCACCAGTAGATGAGCAAATTTTATATGGTGCTGTTACTACAGGCGATATTTGGCGATTGGGAACTTTCGATCGCAAAGCCAGACAATTGTCTGAGGATCGTAGTCTCTACCGGGTGCCAGAGGATTTGGAAACTTTGTTGAAGATTTTGGTGGCAATTTTGCGATCGCATCCCGACTCATCAGCTTCGCCTTAAACAATATCTTGGTTGGGTTTTAGCCTTGTTAATATAAGTTCTTCGTTGCGCTATAACTGCTGAGTGACAATGGAAATTTCCCCAGTCATGCCAGCTTCAGTATGACCTACAATCGCGCAATGAAGTTCATATTTTCCTGGCTTTATGGGGATGAATATCCATTCTAATTCACCTCCAGGTTGTAATTCCACTTCGTGGATGGCTCCTTTAACTTCAATTTTGTCAGTTTCTACAGCCTGAGTCCAAATGGCATCGGCAAAATCTTTAGAGGTGAAATAATGTTTCTGGGGACTGGGATTAGTCAATACCAAATTGTAACGATTTCCGGCGATAAACTCTAGTTGGTTGGGGACAAATTTTAACTCGTTGGTACTATTACCCAAACTAACCTTAACCTCAATGGCAGGTTGAGAAATTGCCGGAATATCAGCTCGAGCGGGGGCGACTATGCTCAAGAGCGAGATACTGAAGGATAGTAAGGCCATTAAACACCAATTAATCCATCGGTATTGCCACTTGGGAGCTAGAAGTGAATGTAAAGACATTATAGCTATTAATCTCCTCTCTAGAACTGATTGACAATTGTGCCAACTGCAATATTATTTCCCAAGATACCATAATTATAGGACTTACGCAGTCACGCTACCAATAGTGGATAGTCTGGGGTGCTTTACCATAACGCACCCTAGAGATAGATGCTTTGCGTAAGTCCTAAATTACTCTTGAATCTGGAAATTAATCTCCCGCTTACTAAAAGGCAAATCCTGGTTAATTGCCTCAATCTCTTCTTCTTCCATCTCATTAATCTCTCCGATATAGTGGCGCAGAATTTGCATCATCCGTTGATTGTAAAAGCGGTGGAGGCTGTAATTAGGTGTAGCAGGGAAGCCACGCCGTTTTTTGTGTTGCCCGCCAGCACCAGGATCGAACATCTGAACCCCATTTGCGATCGCCCACTCAATCGGTGTATAGTAGCAGGTGTCAAAATGGAGGGAATCAAACTCTGCCAAACAGCCCCAATATCTCCCATAGAGTCGATTGCCCTTATTGATGCAGAAGGATAAGCCTACGGGATGTTGAGGATTCTGCTCTTGATAAGCAGCAACTAACAAAACGCGATCGCGATAATTGGGATATAACTGCTCGAAAAACTTGCGAGTTAAATATTTACTTCCCCACATAAACTTATCGCAAGTGCTGCTGTAAAAACTGTAAATTAAGGGGAAGAAAGACTTGGAAATATCATCTCCGAGCTTAACTTCCAGACGTATATTTTTAGCCGCTACCGCCTTACGTTCCCGTTTAATATTGCGGCGCTGATTAGCATTAAACATATTGAGATAATCATCAAAAGTCTTAAAACCTTTGTTTTGCCAAATATAGCTGTGATGTAGCCAACTAGTAAAACCGTGTCTTTCCATCACAACTCGCCATTCTGGATCGACAAACAAAAAGTGACATCCACTGATACTATTTTTGTCGCAAAAACGATCGATAGCCGCCACCATTATTTCTGTAATTTCATCCTCATCTTCTCCCGGTGCGATTAAGAATCGGTAACCAGTAGCAGGTGTAAAAGGTGTCATTCCTAATAACTTGGGATAATATTGAATCCCCAAACGATAGGCCAAATCTCCCCACTGTTGATCGAAGACAAATTCACCATAACTATGACCTTTAATATAGAGAGGAGCAACAGCAACTAGTTGTCGGTTGCGCCAGACTGTCAGATGATTTGGTAACCATCCAGTCTGAGGAGTAGCACTTCCAGAAGTTTCCAGATTATGCAACCATTCCCATTCCATAAATGGAGTTTCCAGGGGTTGGGCAAAGGCATCCCATGGAGTTTGGGGAATATCCGCAATCCGGTTAACCCAGGTGATAGAATAGTCAAGCTGAGGTTGTTGAAACATTAGTTATAGCTAGGGACTAGGGGGCTGGGGACTATAGGGGCTAGGGGAAGAAGGGAATGACATCAAGGGTTTTAGTAATTAAGAATGTCATAAGCACCTTAGCGATTGCTATAACATAAAAATCTGGAAATTATCTTAACATTATTCAAAAGCTGTCTTGAACAGGAGAAGATGGAATTGTCCCCATTGTCACATTCACCCTCAGCAAACCGCTGTCAAATCGGCTACACGTAATTGAGGCAATGTCAAACCCAACCGACGGTATCCCCTGACAAAAGTCATTGCCTCGATTGACTTGTAGAATACGATAGTTATTCCTTGGTCAAAATTCGGCAATCCTCTCTAGGTTATTCTATACTAATGTCCTCTTTCAACTGGTCAAGCCCTCTTAGATCAAAGACATAACCAGCTAGCCCGATTGGACTTTCTTCTGCAATCATTACCAAATACCAGATGGCTAATCCAGGTAAATCCTCATTTCGTCGCATCCTACTTTCCCGCCTGTTACTTCTAAGCGTACCAGTGTTATTAACTGGTGTTTACGTTACCTATAGAAAAGCACGTTCAAGTCTATTGGAAACGGCTAGACATAATCTCACCGAGAGTGCTGAGACAAAAGCTGAGAATATTAAACAATTGATTGCGGCACTAAAAGTAAACCTAGTGACGGCGAGTCAATCTGTAGTGTTAAAGTCTAATTCAACAGAATCTTATCAAAAATTTATCGAAAATATTGCTAAACAACTCCCGACAAAAATTGATTGCGTAGAGTTAAAAGATGTCCAGCTCAAAAAAATTGTTGCGAGCACATGTAAATATGAATTACCATTGATTGAATCAACTATTTCCTTTTGGTCTGGGGCAAAATCAAGTAAATCAAGCTTAGATCGTTCTCAGGTTTATGTGACACCATTATTACCAGATCAATTATCTGAATCCTCCAAATATAAAGTTCATCAAGTCAAATCTAAAAGTCAACTTACACTCCTTTTTAGTGCGCCGATTTATGATAACAGCGGTCAACTGAAATATACTCTAAGTATTGAATCAAATCTCCTCCAGGAAAAGAAATTAGCATCTGGTTCCCTATTTGGCTATCCAGTGGTAATTAGTCAAGACGGGACTATTCTCGCTCATCCCCTACCAGAGCGTATCGGAAGAAATATTGCCAGTGAAGCAGATGTAAAAAGACTACAGACTGTTGTCAGTAATGCGATCGCAGGCGGTCAAGATTTTCAACATCTCTTTTCCTTTGAGAAAAATGGTGTAGAATTACTAGCTGGTTATACTGCCATTAACAGTCCAGCTAGCGCTGAAGTTGACAAAAAGTGGACAATTTTAGCTGTCACTAGTTTGGATAGTGCCTTAGCAGGTTTAAAAGATATTCAACAAGTTCTATTTATTTTAACTTGCTGCTTAATGGTAGTCAGTTTTTTGGTCACACTTTACGTGGCTCGCGACATAGCACTCCCTGTCGAAAAAATTAGAGACTATGCCCTAAATCAATTTCAAATTCAATCGAAAGATCGCGTACCTCAAAACTTTAACATCAAAGAATTTCAAGAATTATCTGAAGCCCTTGATGAGATGATCGAACGTCTGAGAAAAGGAGCAGAAGAAATTGAAAATGCCTGGAAAGAAGCTCAAGAAGCTAATAAGCTGAAAAATGAGTTTCTCGCCAGCACCTCTCACGAATTAAGAACGCCACTCAATGGAATTATTGGCTGTATCCGCTTGGTAAGAGATGGTTTCTGCGATGACAGGGAAGAAGAATTAGATTTTTTACAGCGTGCAGATGATGCCGCGATTCACCTGTTGGGAATTATTAATGATATCCTGGATATTGCCAAGATTGAATCAGGTAAACTGACTGTAGAAATTGAGCCATGCGATTTGCGCAAAATCCTGAATGAAGCGATTAATTTACAGGAAGTTCCTATTCAAAATAAAGGTATTGAGTTTAATACCAAAGATTTGCATGAGGTAATTCCGATTCGTGCCGATCCTGCTAAACTTAAGCAAGTATTGATTAATGTAATTGGTAATGCGACTAAATTTACCGATGCTGGGAGTATTACAGTTAATACGCGGATAGAGCTGATAGCAGATAAAAATCAAGAAAATGGATCGAATTCACCAATTATGCTAGAATCGACTTCCTCTCGTGTAATTGTTACCGTTAAAGATACAGGAATTGGGATCGAGCCAGAGCAACAGTCTAAATTATTTCGTCCTTTTGTGATGGTTGATGGCTCAACTACTCGCAAATATGGCGGTACAGGGCTTGGTTTGGCTATTTCCCGAAATTTAATGGAAATGATGGGCGGCACGATTAACCTATTTAGTGAAGGCAATGGCAAAGGCTCCACTGTGGAAATTACTTTGCCAATTATCGAATTTGTCTCAGAAAGCAGTGAGGAAATTGTCAGGAGTCCAAACTCCTTGAATTCTCCGCCATCCTCAGTATTAAATCCAGAGAATAACGGACAAAATGGACAACTGACAACTTGACTGATGGTGGAAGAGATTGGTTTAGGTACTCCCAATTAGAAACTCACTTAATAAAAATTAAAAACTCAAAAGTCAAATTTTTTCACGGTTGTTTAATTGAGGAATAGGAATGGGTTTTCCTCCCTGTTGTAGCGATTGAGTGAGACAGCTCAGGATTTGGACTAGCCCTGCGCCAACCCAACCGGAGGATATGGGAGAGGATTCCCCGGATCTCATATTAGCAAGAAAGCGATCGCAAACTTTCTTTAATGGCTCCCCAGCTTCGACGGCGACTACTTCATAACGTTGATTGACGGGGTTAAAAAATACTCCTTCTTGTTCAAAATATCCATGCTGAATGGTTAAAGGTGTATCATTCTGCATCTCATCAAAAATTAATGTCCCTTTACTCCCGACTACTCCAAGACGGCGTTGTTTGTCAGGATTGAGCCAACAGAGGTGAATCCATGCTTCAAAGCCGCTAGGATAGCTGAGGGTAACGTAAACGACATCGGCTAAACCTTTGGCTGGTAGTGGGAAAGAGGGGAGCGATTCTATTTCGCTTTTTTCTGTTTCTGTCTCACCTTTTTGCAGCCATATTTTACCAGCGGCTTCCACTTGGATGGGATATTCTCCTAACCAGTTATTGAAAATGGCAATATCGTGAATTGCTAAATCCCAAAGTGCATCTACGTCTTGACGCACGGGACCTAAATTAGTTCGTGCAGCATAGCCATAGCGTAATTCTCCCAAACATCCCGATGCTACTACTTCTTTACCCCTCTCTACAACTGGGTGAAATAAATAGGTATGATCCACCATTAGTTGCCGTTGTTTTTCTTCTGCAAGGCGGGATAATTCTAGGCATTCACTGACGTTTAGGGTTAAGGGTTTTTCGGCTAGGACATGATATCCTTGTTCAAGTGCATCGCGAATTAGGCTGTAGTGCGTTTTGGCTGGAGTGGCGATAACTACTCCATCTATTGTGGCTGTTTTTTGGACTGATTCCCAATTTTCTGTCAAAATAATATCGGGATCTAGATTCAGTTTTTTTCTAATTGCAGATAATCTTTCTGGATATGAATCGACTACGGCAACTAGTTGCGCATTGGGGTGTTGTGAGAAGTTTCTGATTAGGTGTGTACCCCAACGCCCTGCTCCTAATATGGCTATTTTACTTTTCATTTGTTTTTGGTTGTTGGTTGTTGGTTGTTGGTTGTTGGTTGTTGGTTTTTAATCTTTGGCAAGGCAGTTAATTCCTTGGTTAGTATTGAATACGTGAGTTTTGAATGGGTGACTTGTTTAAGTTTTAACTTTCTTCATAACTTCAGTAAATGCTTGTTTGGCTGCTCCTTGTTCGGCTGCTTTTTTAGAACGACCTTTTCCTGAACCTAAACATGTATCTTTTATCCATACTTCGGCTGTAAATCTTTGGCTGTCATCGTGGACGAAACTATTTTCTGTAATGCGATATTCTGGGAGAATTTTGTGGTGAGATTGAGTCCATTCTTGGAGAGCATCTTTATAATTTTGGCGGGCGGGATCTTGACGAATTTCTGTCGCTAGTTGCTGGAAATGTGGATCTAACCAAGGACGGATCAGTTTCAGGTTGTGGGTACTGAGATATAATGCGCCTAAAACAGCTTCAAAGGCATCAGCTAACCTGGAAGTCAAGCCTGTGGGATCGGCGGCAGCACTGTGAGAAACTAGCAAATAACGCCCCAGTCCATAACTTTGGGCTATCTCTGCCAAAATGCGATCGCTAACTAGCACGGAACGAATGGCGGCAAATTCTCCTACTTTAGCGTTAGGATAGGTTGCAAATAATAACTCAGAAGCGGCAATCCGCACAACCGCATCACCGACAAATTCTAATTGTTCGTAATTAGTGTCGGGGGAAAAACTAGGGTGAGTGAGCGCCACGTCTAGTAAAGACAAGTTAACGGGTGCATTGTCTGGCAATCCTAGTTTCTGTAATAATTTTTGTAGTTCTTTCTTCCGTCTATAGTCAATAGCCATTATTCAAGTTTTTACCTCAATCCTTTCTCTCGTAACTGAGCATCTAGCCAATTTATCTCCTCTGCTGATAGAGACGATACTGGATTACTACTATAGTCTATTACGACATCATAACCCGCTCGATCGTACACGGAATCTAATAATGCTTGTAAATTTACTATAATGATTCAGCATAAATTCCCCCAAACCCATCCCAAGAAAAAACCCCTGGCAGCCAACTCCGGCTCCAGATATGCTCCAAAGTCGTGGTTTGAGCAGCGGGAAGAAAATCAGGGAACCAAAATTACCCACAACCAGCGACATATTGCGGACACGTCCATTTGCGCCGAGAGAAAAGGATGTATCGACACCAGAGGATACTCGTTCCTTTCCCGAGAAAATAAAAGGGGAAGAATTTGCTTACAATGGGGTTAGTATTCCCACTTAAGATTATACTCAAAACACATTTTTATCCATCAAGGGAGATGAGAAAATATAGATTTGGAAACCCAAGAATATTGAGAGAATAGATGCCAAGATTGTCGCCAGAAATGAGCTGAATTAACCATCAATAACTAAAGCAAAACTAAGTCGGATTTGGGTGACAAAACTTGACGAAAAGGATTTTTGAATCAACAGACTAATCGAGATTAAACAATGGATAAGATCAATGAAATATACGCATACTTTCGATTATCTGGAGTAGATCTCGATCCTGACGAAATTACAGCTAAGGTAGGTATTGAGCCGACAGAAACATGGAAAACGGGCGACTTAATTATTCGTCCCAAAGGAAGACGAGTAACCAGAAAGTTTAGTCTTTGGAAAGTTAAGTCTAAACTCGATCCATTGGGAGAACTAGACCCGACAGAAGTACTGGATCTCCATGTAGAGTCGGTTTTTGAACAACTAGAACCTGGTTGGGAGTCTTTAGTCAAAATTTGTCGCGATTACGATGCCTTAATCTGCGGTGTAGTTTACGTCTACACTGATATGCCAGCAATTTGTTTAACCAAGGAGAATATCAAAAAGATTAGCGAACTAAATGCCGGAATAGATATCGATGTCTATGCTCGTATTAAAGAATAAATGAAAGTTACCTCTTTGATAAAAGTGCGTTCTGCTTAAAACGAGGAGAATACCTAAAAATATCATGTATAGCACTACCAAGACACGTTAGGACGTTGTTTTAACTTCAATCCTGAATTAAGAACAACGTAGTTTGAGAATATGTCCTAACCTTAATGCGCGGATTTATCCCGCTTTTCTTCGGAACGCTACGCAAACGTAACATCCTTTTAAGAATCCCCCGTGTTTCAACCGGGGGAGTACGTCAACCTTAACCTAGATTAAGTTCCTCTCAAATGAGGAATCATATTATCCTCTTTTATTAAAGAGCGCCCGAGCTGCTTAATCCCAGGATAACGCCAGCACCGAGAATATGACCGAAACTAGCGGTTGCTAAAAGTTCAGCAACGCCGAAGTTTTTGAACATGGCTGGTTTACCTGCGGGTAAGTCAGGACCTACGCCGGGATTCTTAATTCCATAATAACCAATGGCAACTGCCACCAGGTTGCAGATAATCATTACCAAACCGATGGAGGGACTCCAAGCTGAAGTGGAGGGTACTACATCAAGCGCGGCTAATAACATTGTGTTAATCAAGGGATTTTCTCCTTCTGTTAATTAAGTTGGGCTGTTTTACCCCTCCCCCAACCCCTCTCCTTTTAGGAGAGGGGAGTAAGATCAAAT
>DOIX01000296.1:4195-8911 GCA_003511885.1 Cyanobacteria bacterium UBA11153 | reverse complement strand
AACAGTTGATATAGCAATCCTAAATGAGTTGTAACAAGTGCGCGGCTTGAAACCCACTCAGAGCAAGGATCGCAGTTTTCAGGCATTGCCACAAATGATTTAGGATTGCTATAGTTCAACAATTTAATGGAGAAATAAGTGGCAATTTATCAAGTTAGATTAGTGAATTCAGCACTAAATATAGATCGCACTATTGAAGTTCCTGACGATCAATATATTCTTGATATGGCGGAAGAAGCGGGAATTCGCTTACCTGCTGGATGCCGGGAAGGAACTTGTTCATCCTGTATTGCTAAAATTCTTAGTGGTGAGGTGAATCAAAGCGAACAAAAATTTCTGAAATCATCAGAAATGGCAGCGGGATATACAGTTACTTGTGTCGCTTATCCCATGTCTGATTGTGTTTTAGAAACTCATCAAGAGCAAATTCTCTATAAATCATCGCTCTATTTTAAATCTGAAGGTACATGAGGTAAAAAGAAACGCGGTTTCTTTAAGAAACCGCGTTTCTGGGGTGTACTTGATAAACCTGGAACCTTGTTTAACTTTATTTTTGACCAGCTACTTAGCAACTTGGGTTACAATATAAAATATTTAGAGAGATGGTTTGATTAAATTATTAACTCACCGTCAACGATTGAAATTATGATGTTCATCAACCCGAAAACTGATTACGCCTTCAAAAAAATATTTGGCTCAGAGCAAAGCAAAGATATCCTCATCAGCTTTCTCAACGCCATCCTCTATGGAGGGGAGGATATGATTAAAAATTTATCAATTATCAATCCTCAGCTCCCACCGCAAATAGAAGGATTAAAAGATACTTATTTGGATGTGAAAGCCAAACTGAAGGATGACACTCTAGTCATCATTGAAATGCAGGTATTAAACGTGGAGTCTTTTGGGAAAAGAGTATTGTACAATGCCGCCAAAACTTATGCCTTTCAGTTAGAGGCAGGAGAAGGCTACCGAATGCTTAAACCTGTAATTGCCTTAACATTAACAGACTTCGAGATATTTAAAGGTAGCGCTCGTTTAATTTCTCAGTTTATCTATAAAGAGGAGGAGACTAATTTACCATATACGGATAATAACATCAAGTTAATTTTTGTCGAACTACCTAAATTCACCAAAGCATTAAATGAACTAGAAACCATAACAGACAAATGGATCTATTTTATAAAATATGCCAAAACCATGACAGATATACCCGAAACAATGGATAGGATTCCAGAGATTCATAAAGCATTTGAAATTGCCAATAAAATCAATTTAACGAGGGAAGAATTAGAAGAAATTGACAGAAGAGAAATGTTTATTTACGATCAACAGGGAGCCATTCTCAAAGCGGCAACAGAAGCGAAGCAAGAAGGAATGAGGGAAAAAGCGATCGCAATCGCGCAAGAATTACTTGTCCACCTCGACAATGCCACCATCAGCCAAACCACAGGGCTGAGTATAGAAGAGATTCAGAATTTGCGATCAACTCTCTCTCCCCCAGACATGACGATAAGTCAAAGTTGTTGAAATTACCAAAGGTATACTAAATCTAGTTTGCCCCTGCCCAAAAATTTCCTACAAAGGTTGACTATCATTATGAGGTAGATTTTCCTGATTTTTCGGATCTGGTTTTGGTGGTGGTGGTGGAGTGAAATTAGCGGCACGTCTGGGTATTTGTAATGATGTTCTCACTGAGTAAAAAGGGAAGAAAGTTTTAAATTTAGATAAACGATATTCAAGGGATTCCGGTGTCAAATCCCATAAACTTTCGTAGTAGAAGAAAGAGACACCTAAGCCATATTCTTGGGCAGCTTGCACCTGAGATTGAATTTGCTCAATTGCAACTGGGCGATTTCTCAAACCAGCCATAATTCCAACTCCAGTAGGAATTTTTGACTCTGCCTCTACCATTTCTGGGCGATTAATTTTGCTGATAAATGATTCTAAATTGGGACGGTAAACTTGCACTATTAACTCGTCAGCAATATCTAAACGTACCCAATTTAACCAGTCTTGCAAGTGCTTTTTGTAAGCAAAGTCGTAGTAATTGGGAGAAATGGAAAAAATTGCCCTTGGTTTGACTGCTTTTACTGCTTGATTTAGTTTCGACATGAATGCCGTAATTTTATTAGCCCGCCACGCCACCCAATCGGGATCTTGAAAATCTGTGGGCGGGGCTTTTTGGGTTTCTTTGGTATAGAGAGCAACTGTGTAAGGATCGTAACCGAATTCTACTGGCAAACTCGTATGATCGTCAAATTGAATCCCATCAGCCGGATATTTAGTCGTGACTTCTAGTACGATTTCCGTAATAAATTTCTGGACTTCTGGATGGAAAGGATTGAGCCAAACTACTTCACCACCAACACCCTCTGATGTTTGGCTGCCATCTTGTCTTTGTGTTAGCCAATCGGGATGATTTAAAGCTAATTCCGAGGTAGGAGGAGTCATGAAACCAAACTCAAACCAAGGAATTACTAATAATCCTTGGCGGTGAGATTGAGCGATTAAATCCGCTAGCATATCTTGTCCCTCTAAGCCTCTGTAAACGAAAGGTTGAATACCTCTCCCCTGGGCTACAGGGCTAGGATACATGACATAGCCAGAATTCCAAATTACCGGATAAATAGTATTGAAATTTAACTCCTTTAGTTTCCTAACAGCATCGGCGACTTTTTGCCTATCTTTGAGGATATCTTTGTCATTGGTTGTAATCCAAACTCCGCGAATTTCCTGATGAGGTTGCTGCGCCATCGCTGGAATTAAATTGTGAGCTAGTACAGTTACAATAAACGAAATGGCAAACAGAAGGGGCAGGATAGTTTTTAGCGAATGCTGCCAACGGCGAGGAATCATGCGTAATGTCATAGTCTGGAATGGTGAGTTAGCTATGGCAACACACCCCGGAATTCACGATTAAATTTACTAGTTATATAGTCTACAACCATAAGTAACGCTCGGCGAGCTGAAAAGCTTGACTCGCCAGAGCTATGGCAACTTGCTCGAATAAATTGCCATAGCGAAAAGTAATATTGATTAATTCTGTGGGATTTTGTCCAATCCCCTAACTCACTACATCCCACATCCCCACACCCCACACCCCACCCAGAGGAAATTAGGATTATTGTTAAACCAGACGAACAGAGTTTGCCAGACTATATGATAATAAACCGAGAATTATTCAGTGAATGGGGAGTCGGGAGAGAGTCTCTGTAGGGGCGGGTTGAGCGGCTAACATTAGCCACCCATCAGTAACCTCCATTCCCAACCCGCCCCGTCAGGGGGAGTGGGGAGTCGGGCTGTAAGTGATTCTTCCCCACTCAAAACTCATTCCTCCAAACTCCCCTCCCTCTCTATCCTCAACAAAAGTACCAGTTAAATTTAGGAGAAAATTTTGGTGACAACTACTTCCTTTACAACCACTAAATCCGAAGAAATTTTTAGCGCTGCTCTCAAGCTGATGCCGGGTGGAGTTAGTTCACCTGTACGGGCATTCAAATCTGTGGGGGGACAACCCATTGTCTTTGACAGAGTGAAAGATGCTTATATCTGGGATGTCGATGGTAACCACTATATTGATTATGTGGGGACTTGGGGACCTGCAATTTGCGGACATGCCCATCCAGAGGTAATTGCTGCCCTCCACGAGGCATTGGAGAAAGGTACTAGCTTTGGCGCACCCTCGGTATTGGAAAATGTCTTAGCCTCTATGGTAATTGATGCTGTTCCCAGTATTGAGATGGTGCGGTTTGTTAATTCTGGCACGGAAGCTTGTATGGCGGTGATTCGCCTGATGCGTGCCTTTACGGGTAGAGACAAAATTATCAAATTCTCTGGCTGCTATCACGGTCATGCTGATATGCTGTTAGTGCAAGCTGGTTCAGGAGTTGCTACTTTAGGTTTACCAGACTCCCCTGGCGTACCCCAATCTGCTACTGCAAATACTTTAACTGCTACTTACAATGATTTGGAAGGAGTTAAAGCTATTTTTGAAGCTAATCCTAATGACATTGCTGGGGTAATATTAGAGCCTGTAGTGGGAAATGCTGGTTTTATTCCTCCCGATGCTGGATTCCTCGAAGGTTTGCGGTTAATCACCAAAGAATATAATTCTCTATTAGTATTTGATGAGGTGATGACTGGTTTCCGGATTGCCTACGGTGGGGCACAGGAAAAATTTGGCGTAACTCCTGATTTAACTACTTTAGGTAAAGTTATTGGTGGTGGTTTACCTGTTGGTGCTTATGGTGGACGTAAAGATATTATGTCATTAGTAGCCCCGGCAGGCCCAATGTATCAAGCGGGAACTTTATCGGGAAATCCTCTGGCAATGACAGCCGGGATTAAGACATTGGAATTATTGCAAAAACCTGGTACTTACGAATACTTAGCTAAGATTACTAAGAAACTGTCTGAAGGTTTATTAGCGATTGCGAAGGAAACTGGTAATCCTGCTTGCGGTGGTTATATTAGTGCTATGTTTGGTATGTTTTTTACAGGTGGTCCGGTTCATAATTATGAGGATGCCAAAAAGTCTGATTTAACTAAATTTAGCCGCTTCCATCGCGGGATGTTGGAGCGAGGAATTTACCTTGCCCCTTCTCAATTTGAGGCGGGTTTTACTTCTCTGGCTCATACTGATGAGGATATCGATCGCACTTTAGCAGCCGCTAAGGAAGTTATGTCAAGTCTGTAATTAGGGTTTGCTGAAAAAGT
>DOIX01000296.1:0-3824 GCA_003511885.1 Cyanobacteria bacterium UBA11153 | reverse complement strand
AACTCAAGACAGCACTCGAAGCTCATTGTTGTCAAGGTTAATGACTTATACAGCAAGCCCTAATTAGGTTTTCCCTATATCCCCGACTTCTCTAAGAAATCGGGGATATAGGGGTATATCTAACACGATTCCTTACCGATAATTGCTAAATTGCAAGGCTACAGGGAAATCTTCCTGCTTCAATCGCTGAATAATGACTTGTAAATCGTCTTTGGATTTACTGGAAACTCTCACTGAGTCACCTTGAATAGAAGATTGGCACTTTTTAAATTCATCTCGAATTATTTTGGTGATTTTTTTGCCAATTTCTTGCTCAATCCCTTTTTTTAGTTTAATTTCTTGGCGCACCCGATTTCCGCCAGCGGGTTCTATTTTTCCGTAGTCAAAGATTTTTTGCGATAGATTACGCTTTGCGGCTTTGGTGCGGAGGATGTCGTGTACCGCATCTAGGGTAAATTCGCTATCGGTATTGACTGTAATCGCTGTATCGCCTAACTCGACTGTCGTTTTGGTATCTTTCAAGTCGTAACGACTGCTGATTTCGCGGATAGTTTGATCCACTGCATTTACCAACTCTTGTCTGTCAAAGTCGCTGACAACATCAAATGAATATGTAGAAGCCATAGATTAGATTTGAGAGGATCGAAGGTGAGATTAAACTGGTATTTTTCTAACCCTGATGACGGACAAAGACAGATTATATCAGGTTAGGAGACAAATGAGAATAGTTAAGGCTGTGCTATTAATTTATGAATTTTGGCATCATCAAATGTAATGCCTCGACGTTCCAGATATTTTTTTATGTTAATCTGAACAAATAAATCTTTAAGTTCTTCAGCAATTTCTTGGGGTGGGTTTCCTGATAAAGCAATCGCAATCAAATGTTCTGCTGTGTGAATTTCACCACAGTCAATTGCTAGACTTGCCGCACTACGATGTAATACTGAACGGGTTGGCTCGGCTTCAAAATCGCCAGCTACTAATTCAGCAGCTCGTATTTCTTTTTCAAGCGCTTCCCTAGATAATTTTTCAGCTAACGCGAGGTTACCCCTGAGTTTAGCAACCTGTACCATCTCAGCCAAATCCATTGCTTGTTGATGTAATTCTTGAAGCTGACTCATTTTTTTACGATGAAGGCTAAAGGTTTACTGAACTCAATAATCGCGATATATGCTGGTAGTGCCTTATCCCTAGAACATACCTGCTCTACTTTCAGTTTAACTCTAGTTTTGACTCTGCTGTCGTCGCCTTTGCGTATCCCTGAAACTTCCAAGCGAAGTGCATTTTGGAACAGTAGTTCATTTGTCTCAGTTTTCTTACCTAACCAGTAGTCAAATCCAGTTCCTTGTCGAGAACGTTGGATAATTGTATAATCTGTAAGTTCTTGGATGACGAGAAAAGCAATACCGTAGGCGGCTTGTTCTGTAGTATACTCGCTGTCATTCCAACAGCGTAGCATTTGGTCTGTGACCTCTTGCCAATAGAGTTTGAAAACAGCAGTAAAGTCTCCTTTAACTGTAATTTCCACACCGGGAGTATGACCTTGGTCATTTAAGCATACAGCACAGGCTTCTGCCAAAGCAGCACCAAATGCTGGGGTAATGGCGGGTAATCCTTGCTCGAGTTTGGCGATCGCTAATTCCTTTATGCCTGAGTCCATTTATTATATTAGCTCAATATTATCTTTAGCAACAGAGGTAGGATTGAGCAAAAATATACTTGCCCTTTGGGCTGTTGCTTCGGATAAATGAATTTCCTTCAGGGTAACTAAGCCATTCTCCACAAAAGAATCTCTCACCAGTAAACTTTCGCCAGTATTAAAAGGCGTTTCATAAAATACTTCTTTAATGCCAGCAGAAACGATTAGCTTGAGACAGGATAAACAGGGTTCTAAGGTAACGTAAATACTAGCACCGTTGGTTAATATACCATGCTTGGCGGCTTGTGCGATCGCGTTGGCTTCGGCATGGACAGCGCGAGATGGCATAGTTTTACTAGCATTACAGCTACTTAGCCCTGGATAGCAGTATCCTTGATCTGTACAATGAACTGCTCCTGTGGGTGGTCCGTTGTAGCCTGTTGCTAGTACTTGTTTGTTTTTGACGATGACTGCACCGACAGGAAAGGCTAGACAACTGGAACGAGTTGCTGCTAGTTTGGCTAACATCAGGAAGTATTCATCCCATGTTGGTCTTTGTTTTTCTAAATCCATTATTTACTATCTTGTATGTAAGGATTTTCATTTTTGAGAGATTCAGCGGCTTTCTGTAATTCTATCCCTAAATAACCGATATGTTCGGGCTGAATTCCGGGAGAAGCTGCGGCAATTTCTCTAACAAGTTTTAAGGGATCTTTTCCCCTATAGGTGGCAACTATTTCGCCGCTACCGGGTGTTGTTTGTTTGATGGCAATTTCGTTACTTTCTATTTCGATTAAGAAGTTACCTGATGGATCGTAAAAATCTCGTTTTTGAGATATCTTAGCGTACTGGTTTTTAATCAGTTGTTCGGCATTTTCCCAGGTATCATCATATAAATGGGCGCTTTGGCTGATTGTAATTAGCGGTCCCATCTTCAGGTTATAATCGGAACGTTTAGCTATTTCATCGCGAATATATTGCTGTAAGGCTCTTAATCCCATGGCATTGGCTGGCCAAGCCATATACATATCGTTACTCCGGATAGTCGCTGTTAAAGATAATTCCTTATCTACTACTCTTAACCATAAATGATTTAAACAAGGACTGCCTCCTTTTTCATGATCTTTAACATCCCATAGTGACATGACAGCACTAGCGGCATCTATTTCGCCAATTAACTTATAGATTACTTGTTCGATCTGATCTTTCCCAAACCAAGAACGGAGTCGTTGACCATAAGTATATTTTACTCCTTCCTGGTAATTCGCATCATCGAGAATTTGGTGAATGTACTCTGCCACAAAATTGCGATCGCAAGGTAAATAATTGGGGTCTGGAAAATAAAACCCTTCTGGCTCATCTGTCACTACTGCCATTAAATCGATTAATTCTTGCCATTGTCCATCATAACCTGTAGGTCGAATTGTACCAGTTGTTTTAATTCGATGGATTATTTTTACCCAGGTTTCGGCAATGGTTTTTCCTTCAATTCGATGTCCATACCTTGTCCCCGGCAATACCGTTGGCATTATCTCATTTTGAGGAAAGATTACAGGATTTCCCCAAGGTTCAATAATATTATTTAGGAGGTTATACTCTTTGACTTTATCTACGGCATCAGCAATCGATTTGACTTCGCACCACGCTACTGATTGCCGCAATTTTTCCAAAACATCAGGAGTAATTTCCATATCAATATAGCCAGGAATAGGAGAATTAATCACCCAACAATCCCGCCCAGTATCGCTCTTCCCCCTAGCAAAGCCATGGCGAAAGAAATCCAGCAAACATTCACATCCACCAGCATTCCTATCTTCCTTAGTGCCATTGAGAATAACCAAAAATCGGACATGAGGATTAGCTAAGAGATTTCGCATTAGGAAACTAATACCCCGCGTTGGGCTGTATAATTGTCCGATGACAGCAAATTCGTGAGATGCTAACTTTTTCGCGATCGCACTTTTCACTGTCCATCCTGTAATTATGCCAATTTGCCCCTCTCCGCAGATGAGCTGATTGGGTTTGTATCGTGCATCGTATTGGAATTTAGTTACCTCTGGTGCTTCGAGCATTTTTCGCTATAACTCGTAAAAATATCCCAGGATATTATATAAGCTGCTGCGCATTTAAACCGGATATTTTAAAGTTAGGGAAAAAGTCATCAAACCTTCTTCCCAGCTCCCCT
>DOIX01000396.1 GCA_003511885.1 Cyanobacteria bacterium UBA11153 | reverse complement strand
ACAAGGAAGACAAGGGAGATAAGGAATAAATTGTTTTCTCCCTCTACTCCCCTCCTTCCCCAATCCGCACTCACCCCATCAAAATCACCGTATCGATAACATGGATAATGCCATTATCCGCCTCAATATCAGGTGCTAAGACAGTAGCATTTTTCACTTCAAATCCATCAGCACAATCAATTCTAATCGTCGAGCCTTCCACAGAAGTCACCGAATCAACCTTAGCCAAATCTGCCTGGGTTAACTTACCAGCAACGACATGATAGGTAAGAATCCGCGTTAATTGGGGAATATTCTGGACTAGAGTTTGGATGGTTCCTGGTGGTAACTTAGCAAAAGCATCGTCATTGGGGGCAAAGACAGTAAAAGGACCAGGACTTTTCAGGGTATCTACTAAGCCAGCAGCTTGGACAGCCGCGACAAGGGTATTAAAAGAACCCGCACTAACTGCAATATCAACAATATCAGGCATCTATTTCAACTCATGCGATCGAAAAATATTGTAACAGTTTCTCAGCCATCAAGATTCACCAGATAAAAGGAATCAGACGACTGCTAGACTTAGCATATTCTTCATAATCCTGATACTTCTGAGACATAGATTGCTCCTTTTGGAAAATCCGCTGGATGTATAGTAGAGCCATTAATACAGGTACTAGATAAGCCCAAATTGAGCCTGCAACAATACTGAAACTCAGATATCGCAGTAAGTCACCAAAGTAATTGATATTCCTAGAAAAACGCCAAATTCCATCCTTTACTAAGCCTACTCCATACTGTTTAGCGGTCATTTTTTGGATATCGGCAGTCCCATTAATCAAACTACCGAAAATAAATAATGGCAGTGCTAAAGCTACTACTCCTAGAGAAATAGGATCTGGATTAACAAAGGCTAGATATCCCGGCAAAGAGTAAAACAATCCTACCAATAATAGGGAGGCAATAAATCCACCTATTCCCACTGGTTCCCTAAATAATTGTTGTCGCCGGAGCGGATAAAACCATTGTTCTAACAACCACCACAGACAATAACTAACATGGAGGCACAGATAGAGAATCTGACGAAAATCGGAGATCCCAAAGACAATAGCCAAAGCAATTAAAACTAAAATAGTAAGGGCTTTTGCTATGTTAATTGCTGTGAGTTGAGTAATTTGAAATTGTGCGGAATTAGCTGTATTTTCCATGGCAGTAGCTTAGAGATTTT
Source organism: Cyanobacteria bacterium UBA11153 (assembly GCA_003511885.1). Taxonomy (GTDB): domain Bacteria; phylum Cyanobacteriota; class Cyanobacteriia; order Cyanobacteriales; family Coleofasciculaceae; genus Limnofasciculus. The sequence goes on along the minus strand of DOIX01000396.1, from coordinate 3,004 downwards.
TCCGAAAAATAACTTCTCCTCGATATATCTTCTTACTACCGAGATGAACGCCTCGAACCACTATTATTAATTACCAACAAGCGCCGAGTAATAGTTGTCGTACCATCGGCACGAATTAAGATACCAGAAATCCAGAGATTTTCTTTTTTTTCAGGTGCTTTTCCTTCTTTAAAAAGTCCACCACCTGACAATAACTCCAACTCAAAATCAGAAGGTTGGGTATAGCGCTCCGGAGTAATTGGTTCTTCGATCGCAGTTCCCAACAGCATATCATCCCCCAAAGGCTCTTTAACGATCGCATCAAAGGAGTAGGACTGATTGACAGACACCTGTTCTGGTAGATTAACCGTTACTGTAGGTGGATTAGAGCCAGATGCGATCTCAGAGGCTTCAGCTAAAATTTCCGAATAGACAATTTTTTGGCCTTCATAACGCTGACGCGATCGCATCGTAGCTTCCAGTTTCCCGTTCATCCCGTTATTTGAGCCAGTTCCAGTAATATAGGTAATCGTTTCCGCGATCGTGGCATTACCCTCATTTTGCCAAGACTGAAGTTCCGTCCGATAGGTCAACTGAGGATAATTTGACCAAAACTTTTTCAGTGCCTCCTCCATCATCGAGCGATTTAAGCCATCGCCATTCTTAAACCTATCGCTATAAAACTCCATCACAGCCGAAGCATCCCGCCGATTTGCCGCTGCATCGATTTGAGCGAGGGCTTCTTTGAGCGCTGGCGGTGCAGTTTCGGCTGTTTCCGCCTGGGCAGGATGAGACGAAGCCACAGTAAAACTGAGAATTAATAGAAAAAAAATTGCTCTATAAAGTAAAAAAAACTTCCCTTTTGTGGTAAAAGACTGAGAAACTAGACCAAGTAAGTTGAGCGGATTGGGCATAGGAGGTGTCGTAGTAAATAGTTGACTGGCAAAAATTGGCATCGATAGTCAGGACAGTTATCAACTTAGCATCCCCATGAGGGAACACTAACAAGTATCATCGCGACATCTTATGGCTGAGGCGCGATCTCCCAAACCATAAATGGCAGTGAAGATGCTATAGTTGCCAATTCGCTTTCGCTACTGATTGTAGCTTTGGATCGCAGTGACCTGTAGGAGGAGCAAAAAACCTTGGAAAAAATACAGAAACGCTTACTGATTGCCGCTAGTGGTACTGGCGGACATATATTTCCTGCCCTTGCATTAGCTGAAAATTTACCAGAGTATAAGATTGGGTGGCTGGGCGTACCCAATCGGGCTGAAAAAAATCTCGTCCCTCCCCAGTATTACCTTCAGGAGATTAAGGCTGAAGGCTTTCAAAAGCCTTTCGGTTTGGCAACAATCCGTACTGCTCTCGGCTTAATTACTTCTATTTACGATACGTGGCAAATCCTCCTCAATGGTCCCTTTGATGGAGTTTTCACCACGGGGGGTTATATTGCCGCACCAGCAATTATTGCGGCACGTATCCTGGGTTTGCCAGTAATTCTCCACGAATCCAATGCAATTCCCGGTAAAGTAACTCGATTACTTGGTCCTTTGTGTACGGCGGTGGCGCTAGGTTTTGAAGATGCCGCCAAGCATCTACCCCTAACCAAAACCCTGAGAATGGGAACACCTGTTCGTCCCAATTTTTTTCACCCAAAGAAGCTGGATTTACCCATTCCTGAAGATGTTCCCGTAGTTGTCGTTGTTGGTGGTTCCCAAGGTGCCGTTGCTGTCAATCAACTGGTGCGTCAGTGTGCTAATACTTTATTTGATGCGGGTATCTGGATAGTCCATTTAACAGGAGACAACGATCCCGATGCTGGTTGTTTGCAACATCCCCAATATATCCAAAGACCTTTTTACAATGATATGCCATCACTTTTGCATCGCGCTAACCTGGCAATTAGTCGTGCTGGTGCGAGTGCCTTGGCAGAATTAGCTATTACTAAGACTCCTGCTATTTTAATCCCCTACCCTTATGCCGCAGAAAATCACCAAGCTTATAATGCTGCAGCTTTTGTCCAAGCAGGTGCGGCTGTTGCTTTTCTTCAGGAAGAGTTAACACCGGAAATCCTGGGCAGTAAGGTTTTGGAGTTATTAAATTCTCCTGAAACTACCAAACAAATGGCTGAAAGAGCGCATCTTTTGTCCATGTCAGATAGCGCCGAGCGTTTGGCGATTATGGTACGTTATGTGATGGATGGCAAGAAAATTCCTAAAGTTAATTCATAAGGCAATTGTCAAGAGACAAGTGACAATTGACTGCTGGTATAGTTCCGAAAATTAGATCCAAAAAAAAGAGAGAAGCAAACTAGTGTTTCTTCTCTCTTCTTTCGGTTCTGTTTTCGGGGATTTTTCGGATTTTGGTTATCTCCTTTGCGATCGTCTTTCTTTCCTTCCTCTTTCAGTTTCTTGCGCAACATCTGAGTTTGCTTTTTCAGTTGTCTGCTACGAGCTGCGCCACCTTTACCTTTATCGTTTCGTCCCTGACGGCGGGGCGATTCCCACCGTTTTAATCGCTGTACCATTGTTTTACTCCTAAATACTTTTTACTATTGTAGCCAAATCAAATTGGGATCTTACTTTTTCGGCAAGCCCTAGTTATGATGCAAATTTTTGGCATTTTGTCAAATCCCTTCACTGCCTCTTTATACAACTTAATCATTTTGCAAGTGACTTAAAGGGTTTTTTACAAAAATACATATCAGGCGGAGTCTTTTTCTCACCTTAGAAAACGCGATCGCAGGGATTTTTGCAACGCTATTTCAATGGTTGTAGCCAACTGGTGCAGAAAATAGACAATATAGATCCCATTCTTAAATTATAACACAGGGCTGAAACAACGCAAAATCGTTCCGAAAAATTCGATAAGTTATGATTCCTTGACCATGTTACGTTTTGTGATATTGAAATATTAAACTAAAAATAGAATTTGTCTAAGTATATATTATATGTCAACCGCCAAGTCAGTTAAGACAGTCTCAATTCCTCAAACCCCTGATTTTATAGCAACCGCCACATCG
>DOIX01000299.1:2339-8125 GCA_003511885.1 Cyanobacteria bacterium UBA11153 | reverse complement strand
AGCCCCTAGTCCCTTGCTATATGTGCGGTAGAACCGCACACCATACCCGCTAAGGTGGTGTGCGGTAGTTGACTAAGACTGCTTCTCTAACTCTAACTTCATCCTCTCCAGCGTCATGTTCATTTGGTCAAACATTTGCTGTGGGGTAATGCCAAATTGACCCAGTTGGGTGTTAAGCTGCTGCACCGTCATCTGTGCCATAAAGTCATCCGATAACTCGAAACGCTTCATAAAGATCCGGTAACGATCCATGAGGGCTTCCATGCGATCGATAAATAGCTTTTTCCCTTCCCTGTCAAATTTGCCGTAGCTGCTTCCCAATTGGATGAGAGATTGGTAATCCTCAAACAATTGCTTGGCTTCTTGCTGGATAATCTCTGAATCAAAAAAACCCATTGTTATTACTCTGTCAACCGAGTGGGTTGTACTATTGCTGTTAGTAACATTCTAATGCACTCTTAAGCTTCCGTAAAATGTCGGTTTTCCGTATGGGGGGAATGAGGGATGGGGCATGGGGAATGAGTGAAGAGTAAAACTTTTTTAGTTAATCCTTCATCTTGCTGACTTGTGAATGGAGTTGGGGAGAATCATCGAAGCTTATTTTGCCATGTTGTTAACAGACTGGAGTATAATTAAGTCATTGGTTTTGACTGGGTAAGGAAATCAAATTATCTTCTTTGATAACAATTAATCCTTTTTGACGCAGCTTGCCCATTAAGCGGGTAACAGTAACGCGAGTTGAACCAATCGCGCTGCCAATTTGGGCGTGAGTTAAGGGAAATGGCAAACTATAACCTTCCTCAGTCGGTTGACCGAATTCTTCTACTAATAGGGTGATAAATCCAAACAACCTATCGATTGTTTTTCTTTGTCCTAATGTACTTAACCACAGTAATTTTCGCTGATGTTGGTGGCGAAAAGAATCTAAAACCTCTCGCCGGAAATGAGGCCAGTTATCCAAATCATTCCAGTACATCCAGACAACAGCAGTTTGGTCGATGTGGGAATACGCCCCCAGGGTAAAAGGTGACTGTGCCACAATTTCAAAAGGTTCGCCTGCCCCAACTAAGCCTAAAAATGTTTCCTCAGCGATTGGCTTCGATACTTCAGATTTCGATTTAGTTGCAGTGGCACTGAGTTGAGCTGTACCAACAAGACGGACTGCTCCCCTTTGTACTAAATAGAGTAAGCCATCACGAGTCGGAATTCTCTCATCTTTGCTGAAGGTACGGTAACGGTAGTGTTCCTGCGCCCAGTCAAGAATCCTTTGCCAGGTGAGAAATGGTCGAGATGCCTCTGATGTTGAGGATGTTAAATTCATAGCTACCAGCGTAATACAGACACCAAGTTTTCTAGAGTTTACATGGAGTCCAAAGTAGCAAAAAATACTTATAACTGTCGGAAGTTGACAATCGGGGATTTTGGGAATTGCGGGCTGAAACGACTATTGCAGCAGCAGATTGAGGCAGCTATAGGTTTGTGCGGCAGAAGCCAGCTAAATCCTCAGACTATTTCTATACATCGCTTGTCTCATCACAATAGCGTAATATATCGGTCGGCGATCGCGCTTCAGTTATCTCCCCTCTGGCAACTCCCTCCCGATGATATCGCTCATCAGCTTATGGCGGCTTACCTAACCATCTCTGAAGATAATTTGTATACTGAGGTAGTATCGACTGGTTGGATTCATTTTTTACTTCGCGATCGCTCTTTGGCTGCTTTGTTACAAAACTCGATCGATATCCCTCCCTCCCCACCGACTCTAAGCTATCATTTCTGCTCAACGAGGGATAATCTTTTTCCCCTACAGTATAGTCACGCCCGTTGCTCTTCCCTGTTGCGTTTGGGGCAAGTGGGGGCAGAGGTGGTGGTGGAAAATTTTTTTCTTGATGGGGAGGGGGAAAGATTGCTTTTTGTTGATGGGGCGGAATGGGCTTTGATTTTTCACATATTGGATTTGCTTGATGTTATGGATGAACTGGATAAGGGGCGTTTCGGAAAAGTCATCTTTTCCCCATCTGGCAACCTAAGCCCTCAGTCCCCTTCCCATCTCCCACTGCCTCCTCAGAGGGGGAGATGGGAAAATTTTGCTTCTTTTCAGGGGGAGTCCGAACTTTTAGAGCCTTCTCTGATGAGGGGAGGGGTGAAACTGTTAAAACAAGGATTAGCTTTATGTCAGGCATTTGATCGGTTTCACCGGAGTTGCCGGATATGGGGAGAGGTGCAAATCGATCGCCCCAGGCTGGCTGAGGCTAGATTGAGTTTAGTTCGGGTAACTCAGATTTTACTGCGATCGCTCCTTGAAGACTATTTCGGGTTACCCGCACCCACAGAATTGTGAAGTTTCTGCGAGCCTTCGGGGAGAAAAAAAATTTTTCCTTAAAAGTGGTGACAATTCCAGAATATGCTGCTATTATTTAGTTGTGTGTGAGGAGCGAACCAGTTGGGGAACCGAGACGAAACACGGCCAGTCGTCGGTTCCCTTTCTGATGGAAAAAATTATTACTGTTTCAAATATATAGCAGTAGACAAGGCAGTTAAGGCATCAATAGTGAAGGGAGGGTGAAGCATTCGGATATAAATATTTAAGGTTTGTTGCCAAGGTTATCGCCCGAATGCTTCACCCCTACTAATCTCTCTGTGTCCTAACCGCCTTGGCGGTTAAGGCATTCTAAATCCCTTCCACCCTTGATTGAAAAGCTTTCTTCCTGAGCCAATAGCCAATAGCCCCTAGTCCCTTGCTATATCTTGTCAGTTGGGTTTCGCTTTGCTTGGCCTGAACTGGCAAAACATTAGACATCTCCAAAATATAAATTATGGCTTACCTGTCGGGGCAGGGCGAAGCATAAGGGATATCCAGATTTCTGATTTTTCCGTGAAATTGTCGCCCTTATGCTTCGCCCCTACAAAATACTACAAGTTAATACAATGTTTTCTGGAGATGTCTATTGTATAAATCTTCTTCACAGTCAAGCGTTTATTAGCCCAAAACACCACTCTTCTCTTTGCGCTCTTTGCGTTAAAAAAAAGACCATACCACCCCACCGAAAACCAAAATCCCCAATTTTCAAGAATACTCCCGATCGACCTCCTCAGCAACCCGTTTCAGGCGTTTGAGTTGAGCCTTCATATCCTCTTGAGTCCACTGAGCCGCAAAAGTCTTAAAGCCCCAACTGACAATAGGGTTAGGAATTTCAAACTCAAAACGGTTGAGGAGAAGCGTACCTGTAGCATTAGGTTGACATTCCCAGCGATCGCATCCTTGAAAAAATCCGCTAAAACCCCAGACAATCAAACCCGGTTCCCGCTGAATCACTTCACTTTTGAGGGTAGGTTGTATGATGGGAATCTGAATGATAAACCGACTCCGACCCCCGATTTCCGTACTCCACTTACCTATCGGTTCGCAACGTAGAGCCTGATTAAGCCAGCGGTGCATTAAAGTGAGGTCAGTAAGACAAGACTCGACCACAGTAGCGCTAGCGTTGATTTGGATTGATTGTGCAAAAACTTGAGTGTTTGACATTGTTGAGATTTCTGCCTTGGGATCCTGTCTATTGCTACTGGCATTGTAAAATTAACCGCAGATCCACGCGAATGAGATTGCCCCAAGATTATAGTTTGCACAATGGTGTCCCAAACTTTATGCACTTTATGCAATAGAGCAAGAGCAATCACCCGATCGCGATATCAGATAGAAGCCTTACTCTTGGGTGTCGAATCGCAGCCTGATACCAAGTCTTGTTCTCATCTGTAACTTTGAGACAGGGAGCGAGGAGTGGAGAATAGGGGGTGGAGATTTCTAACGGCTTCTAGCCGTGGGGAGTATCAAGTTTTTGAAGGGAACTTGGTATCAGGTTTCGTTTTCTGGTCAGAAAGGGGTGAATTTAGGCCAAGGATACCTATAATCATGGGGTCTGGCACGATAAACTACAAGATTCGTGTTGGCTTCCTGTAAACCTTGCAAAGAAGGAAGACTATGAATACAAATATCCCCTGGTCAGATTGGCAAGGCATTGTCCCTATTATGGGCAGCCCCCCTTGGGTTGCTCCAGTTTTGGCTCAAATACCCGATCCTGTAACTAGCTTTGTTCAGGGAATTCTCCAAAATGTCGGTGGGATTTTGCCGAATTTGCTGGCTGCGATTCTGATCCTGATAGCTGGCGTTTTGATTGCCAATATTGCGGCAGGAGCTACTAAAGGATTGCTCAAGCGCACTGAGATTGATAATAAACTGGCAAATTGGATCGTTGGCTCTCAGCCAGGAGCGCCACCTCCGAAAATCGAGGAATGGATTGCTACTGCGGTGTACTGGCTGATCATGGTTTTTACCATTGTCGCAGTTCTCCAAACCCTGAAACTGGATGTCGTTTCTCAACCTCTAAACAGTTTCCTCAACCAAATTTTGGGTTTCTTACCGAAGATTCTTGGTGGTGCAATTCTGATTGCTGTGGCTTGGGTGTTAGCATCCCTTGTGAAGCTGGTGACTACCAGGGCACTGCGGATCGTGCGGGTGGATGAACGGTTAAATCAGCAAGTTGAAGGGGGTGCTGCGGAACAGTTTTCCCTCAGCGATACGATAGGTGGTGCGCTTTACTGGTTCATCTTTTTACTATTTTTGCCATCCATCCTCAGTACTTTGGGATTGGAGGGAACTCTACAACCCGTACAGCAATTGCTGAATAATATTTTGGCGATTTTGCCGAATATTTTAGGGGCTGTTGCAATTGGGGCTACGGGTTGGTTGGTGGCGCAGGTGGTGCGTCGGATTGTGACTAATCTGTTGGTAGCAGCAGGTGCGGATAGGCTGGGTGCTAAGTTTGGACTTCGGGGTGCGACGACAAGTCAGTCTTTATCCTGGATTCTGGGTACGATTGTCTATGTGATGATTTTGCTCCCGATCGCGATCGCGGCTCTTAATCAACTTCAGATTAAGGCGATTTCCGATCCTGCGATCGCGATGTTGGATCAAATCCTTAGTGCTGTCCCGAAAATCTTTACTGCTGCGCTGATTCTGGTGGTGGCTTATGTTTTGGGACAGTTTGTCAGCGAATTGGTGACTAATATCCTGACTAGCATTGGTTTCAATAATGTTTTCCAGTGGTTGGGTTTGCCAACAAAGAAAACTCCTACTACTTCTGCCCCGCCACTAACTCCAGAAACGGCTGCTCCAGGTTCAGCACCTCCTCTGGGCGGACAAGAAACGATTCTTCAGCCTAGCGGTACTCCGACTCGCACGCCGTCGGAATTGGTGGGAATTATTGTGGTCATCGCCTTTATGTTGTCTGCGGGTGTGGCGGCAACTGATGTGTTGGAGATTCCTTCTTTAACGGGAATCGTGACCGGGATTATGGCAATATCGAGTCAAATTATTGGTGGTTTGATTGTTTTTGCAATTGGTTTATATTTAGCCAATCTTGCCTTTAATTTGATTACTAGTTCCGGGACGCGCCAAGCCAAGTTTCTCGGACAAGCTGCACGAATTGCGATCGTGGCTTTGGTCTCGGCAATGGCGCTGCAACAAATGGGGATTGCTAGCGATATCGTGAATTTGGCCTTTGGTTTACTGCTGGGGGCTATTGCAGTTGCGATCGCGCTGGCTTTTGGTTTGGGCGCTCGCGATATTGCTGCTGTTCAACTTCGGGAATGGTTGGCTTCCTTTAAGGATAATGGTCCGAATAATTAGTAGATATCTCCCAGGCTTAAACCCACGGGGATTCTAAACTTTTGCGAAAAGGGACGATCGATTCGTCCCTTTTCCGCCCTAAGAGATTTGATCAAAAAAT
>DOIX01000299.1:0-2131 GCA_003511885.1 Cyanobacteria bacterium UBA11153 | reverse complement strand
AAATGCTGTAAAGCTCTTGTTTACTGGCTTTCAGCTTCAGCTCTTTCGTCGAACTCAGGTTAAAAATTGTTCAATAATGCCACCGCCTAAAAGAATATCGCCATCGTACAAAACAGCAGCTTGTCCCGGTGTAATGCTGAATTGAGGTTCATCGAAGATTAATTTCAGGCGACAATCTTCCAAGGGAATGACTGTAACTGGTACAGGAGCAGAACGATAGCGAACTTGTGCAGAGGCTTGGATAGGAGTTGTGGGTGGATGAATGGAAACCCAGTTAACTCGGCTAACGGTACATTCAGGTTGAGTTGCCTTCGTGCGATCGCCGACAATAACTCGATTCTTCACTGAGTCTAGCGCAATCACGTATAGAGGCTCTTTGGCAGCAACTCCAATTCCCTTCCGCTGTCCAATTGTGTAATGGTGAACGCCATTGTGCTGACCTAAAACTTTACCATCTAGATCGACAATATCTCCTTGAGTTGGAGTGATATACCTATCCAAAAATTGCTGCATCGAACCATGAGACTCGACTAAACACAAGTCTTGACTTTCCGGCTTATCCGCAGTTTTCAGATTGTACTGAGCAGCAAGACGGCGAGTTTCTGTTTTCTTAAGTTCTCCCAAAGGAAAAATCGAGCCTGCTAGTAAATCTTGAGTTAAGTCATACAAAAAGTAAGATTGATCTTTCGTTAAGTCTACTGCCCTCAGCAATTGATAGCGCCCGCTTGCCCGATCGTAACGAATTCGCGCATAATGACCCGTAGCTATTTTATCAATACCCCATGTTTGGCGAGAATATGCCAGCATCGGCCTAAATTTTACCGCCTTATTACACTGAGAACAAGGCAGCGGCGTAATTCCCGCTTCGTAACCCGAAACCAGATAATCGATAATATTCGTTTGAAAAAGATCCCGACTATCGACAATATGATGGGGAATCCCCAATTGTTCGCAAATAAACGCCGCATCAACCATCCCTTCAGAGCAACATTGTCCCTTCCCTTTCATTAACCAAAGGGTTAAGCCGATAACTTCGTATCCTTGATGATGGAGAGTGGCGGCTGCAACTGAACTATCTACCCCACCGGAGAGGCCAACTACGACTCTATTCATGAGACAATGAGTAACATCTTTGAACTACAATTATACTTCTTTTTGGCAATGGGACAGCGGATCCTCGCTGAATGGGGAATGGGGAGTTGGGAGTTTTGCATAAATCTTGGTGCTGTGGCGATACCTCCATAGCAAGGGCTTTGGAGGAACGATGATGAACAGATATTATACAGATTTTCCCACTGAAGCGGAAAAGCCTTGGTTTAAGTCAGTCAAGATTCTTGGCACTGTTGATTTGTGCAAAAAAACAAGCACAAAAACAATCAGACAAAGATGCTGTAGACTTCTGGAGTCAATGCCTAGCTTTCTGGCTACTTTGATAGAGTCGAAGCAATAATTACTCATTCCCCCTCTCCTTCAAAACCGCCTCTTACCCACAAAAGTGATATAATAGATCCAATATTACGGGATGTAGCGCAGCTTGGTAGCGCACTTCGTTCGGGACGAAGGGGTCGCAGGTTCAAATCCTGTCATCCCGACTTGAGAGGGTATTACTGCCCAACTAGTCGATTTGGTCAAAACTCTTGATTCTACTGATGACTATAATTTTTCTCAGCGTATCTGGAGAAAATGCCTAAATGAATCTGACGGGGCGACAACTATGGCTAAAACCCTTGCATAGTCTGATTTATAACACATTACATTCCCCAAACAAAAAATAGACTGATTTTTTGGCATTATTGACACCCTGATTTCAACGCGAGTGGCTACAAGTCTCATAGATTCGTTATCCACCACCAGATTTCTGGGCTAATTTTAAAAGATGTAGGTGTATTTTTCTTCGATTTGCCTAGCTTAAAAGCTTTAGCCTGTCTAGCTTTCAGCCATAGTTGTCGCCCCGCCAGATCTGATAATTCCAGAACACAGAAAAAACAACGCCAGAATAAAGATTCTGGCTACTTTGACCAACGAAGGTAAATTGAGTTTGAAATGGGCGATACTGATTTGAACCAGTGAACCCTTCCGTGGGAAGGAAGTGCGCTAACCCTGTGCTAATCGCCCAGTAACACTAAGTTTA
>DOIX01000298.1:3512-5907 GCA_003511885.1 Cyanobacteria bacterium UBA11153 | reverse complement strand
AAGATTAGTTCTGATAGAGAGGATCAGCAGCAATATGTTGAGCCTGGGAAGCCTCGGCAAATTCAGCAATTATCATTGTGGGATTTGTTAGAGAGCGTGGATTCTCAGCGATGAGGGTCAGAATCCCCCGCCTTCAGGCGCGGGGTTCTTCAATAGCAAAGCAGTCATTTGCCGCCAAAACTTCCGTCCTTTCCACCTCCGTCAAAACCTTCACCCCACCATCTCGCTGGATAAAACGACAACGTTGCAACACCTCCAAAGGTGCGCCCTTAGTAAAGCTAAGATAGGGGGCAGGAGAGGGGGAAACAGATAACCCATCCGTAACATCATCTGCCCCATCCCTTGCCAAATTTGCCACCCCATTCACCACCACATCTGCCCCATCAGCTACCTCATTAGCAACTCCAGCCCCTACCACCTTGCGCCATTCCAAAACTACCGTCATCATCCGCCGCCGCGAATCAAAAGGGATTTCCCTCACTCTAGGAGACTGACGCTGTAATTCTTCCGGATTCAACCCCGCTTTAATCGCAGCCACTATTAACGCAGCTTCCGTCGGATCGCCTATTTCTTCCCAGCGACTTGGCCCTGTAAGATGGATTAATTTGGCATTAGAACATAAAGCCGCACCTGCTAAAAGAAACTTTACTTGCACATCCAGAGGAGAAATTGGTAGTGGACTCTTAAACCGACGTAGCGGATGTGGATGGGTTATGCCTTTGCCCTCAGTTTGCCTTCCTTTTTCTCCTCTCTCTGGAATCAATACCTCTCCTGTCGGATCGTAACCTACTCCCGTGACTTCAATTTCGGTGGAGGGAATCCAGAGGGAACGGAGAGTCATTTCATTTTTGGTGAGAGTACCTGTCTTATCTGTACAGATTACTGTAGTGGCACTTAATGTTTCCACCGCAGAGAGACGACGGACTAAAGCATTGCGACGTGCCATTCTTTGTACGCCAATCGCGAGGGCAAGAGTAACGGTAGGGAGGAGTCCTTCAGGTACTAAGGCAACAATAATACCAATAGCAAAAATAAAGCTTTCTTTCACCTCCATCCCCACCAATAAAGAAGTGAGGAAAAAGACAATTACCCCCATACTCACAGCAATGAAAGTAATAATCCTGACAATTCGGGCAATCTGAATTTCTAAAGTACTGGGATCTCGCTTAACTTGTGTCGTCAAGTGTGCCACATGACCAAACTCCGTGCGAGTCCCTGTTGCATAGACTACAGCCATCCCTCTACCAGCCGCAACCGTGGAACCTGTAAAGACTAAATTGGGAATTTCCGCAGGGCGTACTCTTTCCGCAGTCACAGCTTCCGCGTGTCGGGAAACGGGTAGGGATTCACCAGTTAATACCGAGACATCAGCATAAAAGGATTCAGCCGAGATTAACCTAGCATCAGCCGAAATGCGATCGCCTTCTTCTAATTGAACCAAATCGCCGGGGACAAGTTCTCGTGCGGGAATTACTTTCAGCGTCCCTTCTCGGTAGACTTTGACTTGGGCTGGCAGGACATTTTTTAATGCCGCTAATGCCCTTTCTGCCCGGAATTCCTGAGAAAAACTAAAGATAGCGTTAATCCAAATTACTGCCCAAATTGCCCAACCCAGTTGGGGTGTACCAGAGATAAAGGCGAGAATACCTGCCACCCAGAGGAGGAGTGCCATAAAATGGGTTAGCTGGTCAGTAAAACGCAGCCACAGAGGGCGATGGGCGGGTTCTGGTAGTTCATTGTAGCCATGCTGTTGCAGTCTGTGGGCAGCTTCGGCTTCCCCAAGCCCTTGAGGAGAGGTTGCCAAGGTTTCGTAGAGTTCCTCGGCTGTCAGCGACCAAATGGGATGATGAGGAGTCATGGTTGACCAGTCCTCCGGTAGATGATTTAGAACCTGATGTGGTCTAGCCTACCAAAATATCATAGAAGCTGATAGCCACCTTGCTTCAGCAGGTGATCGAGCAGCGATTTACGGGTTTTAACCTGGAGTTGCCAATACTCCTACTAGTTAAGAGTCAAAGAAGCAGGAAGAAAGGTTCAGAAGCGCGTCTATTGACCGCTTTCCTTCGGAACGCTACGGGAACGTAGCATCCTTTTAAGAATCCCCTCGACTTCAGTCAGGGGAGTACGTCAACTTATTTAATTGGTACTCAGAACAAATGGAAATAATTTTGCGGATTTTTCTGGAATCCCAGGGCAGCAGGCTGTATTCACAACTTGGCGTTCACAGAGATATGAATAAATATGACAAATGCTATAAAGATTCTACCATCTTGGTTCTTGATGTTAGGCTTTACTTTTTTAGGCATTTTGGTTTTGGCAGTTTCTATCGGTTGGGTAGCAATGGACAATGGACAATGGACAATGGACAATTGACAACTATAGCAATCCTAAATCA
>DOIX01000298.1:0-3231 GCA_003511885.1 Cyanobacteria bacterium UBA11153 | reverse complement strand
CTCATTTAGGATTGCTATATCATCAAACTTGCTGCAAATAATACTCAAACCTCGTTCCTAATTGTTCAACAGTCAGCTTTTGAGTCCAAAATTCAACTAAAGCATGACCAAATGCCCAAGCATTTCGCTCTGGAGAAGCCGAATTTTCCATTAATAAAGGCCAAAGTGTCAGTAAATCGAATTTGAGAGTGTCAGGCTCTCCCGTACTTAATAGGGAAAATAAGTCATAAGCCATCTGCAGTTTACCAATAACTACAGGCAATTGTTCCACCGGAATTTTCTCAGCTAAAATATAGGCAAGAGTAGGATTTCCCGTAGTTAGGGTAGAAATAAATTGGAGGACTGGACTTTTGAGGAGGGTGGTTAATCCCTGAGTAGTTGCCATTTGTAAAGTGTAGCGATCGATAATTTTGGCAGCGGCTACGGTACGGGCTTCCAGATTGCGCAAAAAGCGGGCGATACGGAGTTGTTTAGCTGGCGCGATCGCATCGACTAATCCTAATGATAGCGGATCTATACCCCAAGCGGCTCTGCCCGTTGTCAAATCGGTAGTCACAATAGGTAAAATAAAATCGCACAATTCACCCAAACTTTGTTCCCGATATTGAGTTGCTTCTCGAATGGCAATTTCTTTAGGAAGTTCCCCCCATTCCCAATCATAAGGCGGATTCCATTCGCGAATAGGGCGCAAACGATCCACTTGAGTAACTATCCCAATTACAGGTAAATCTTCGAGATTTTTCTTAATTTCTTGTAAAAAATCTACATCCATTTGCAAAGCCGGATCGAGTGCAGGCGTAACTAATAATAATAAATCTGCCTGACTCGCATAGTTTAAAACTTCCTCTCGCAATTGGGGACGATTCACTTGTTCGTAACCTGGAGTATCCCAAAGAGTTAAAGTTTCCCCAGTCTCGCTTTGCCAGTGGTAATTCTGAATTTGATCGGTACTGGGCAATACATCTACAGCCGCTAATTCTGCCCTAAATAAGGTATTAATTAAGCTGCTTTTTCCTGCACCTGTGCGCCCTACTAATAAAATATTGACTGGTTTTTCCTCAACAGCTTGAGGAGATTCCCCTTGAACTAAAATATCCCGCAAAGTTTGGGTTTTAACCTGGGGTAAAGTGGGAGGAGAAACAGTAAATATTTCTGGAGGTAAAGTCTTACCACTATAAAGGTTAAGCGCTTGGCGATATAAATTTCTTAAAGCCACCTCCCGCAACATAAAGCCTAAATTTACCAATAATTCTTGATTGGCTTGGTTACTGTAACGCTGACTAGCTTTTTTGGCTACCGCCACCACCGGATTTAACAACCACTGCGCCCAATTCCAAGCTTGCAAAAATTTCCGCGCCGATGGTTCTAATTTGCGATATAATTTGTATGCTTGATATCCCTGTCCCACAGTTACCTGATTTAGCACAGGAGATAACTTTTGCATCCAGCGATCCACATCATCCACCGTACCCCGAATTAAGCCATAAGCTTGAGGGATGTAAATATTGAGGAGAGGATATTTCACTTCCGGATGATAAATATTTGCGATCGCAACCACTAAATCCTGACATCGCTGCCAAAAAGTTACCCAATCTTCCCAAATTGGACGATCGTTTTTCGCTATTTGTAGGATATCCTCTAATACAGCTTCAGCAGAATTAATCTCTTGAATTCCCCCAGACAAATTTACCCCATTCTTTGCCTGAGATTCAATTTCCGCACTAACTTGCGCGACGACAGCTTCCAACTCATCAACCACAGGCTTAGTCCATTTCACCAATAACCAACGCCAACCTACTAATAGCAGGGTAAATACACCCCAAATCCAACTAATTCCCCAAGCCTGAATTTGCATTCCAGCGGCTATCATGAGGAAAGTGATGATAATTACGATTGGGGTGGCTAAAATTAGCCATTGCCATAATTTTAATCGGATCATAGTTTTTTCTCTACTTTTATTAAAGTTGTTATAACACAATTGTGGATAATTATCGCTAGATTTAGGATAAATCCGGGTAGGACAGATTCTCCTATGCTAAATTATGAATAAATTACACCAGAAGTAGGGTGTGTTGTCGCGTAGCGCAACGCACCCTACAATATCCTTCTTTAACCAGAGTAATCTGCCAACCAATAGTAATTTTATTTTAGGCGATCGGCTTCGCTCCTGCTGAATGCGATAGCTTCGCTCGCCTTCGGCATCGCACAGTTGATAATTTGGTGATTGGGCTGGTTTGTAGGTGGGGTATTTTAGGGCGCTAAAGCGCTTACTACGAACTTTATTGTGTTTTGAGGGATGGCGCTTGCATCAATCCCTAAGCCAACAAATCATCGACTGATACACTAAAACCAATTAAAACTTTTTGCGTACTC
Source organism: Cyanobacteria bacterium UBA11153 (assembly GCA_003511885.1). Taxonomy (GTDB): domain Bacteria; phylum Cyanobacteriota; class Cyanobacteriia; order Cyanobacteriales; family Coleofasciculaceae; genus Limnofasciculus. The sequence continues at coordinate 858 of DOIX01000298.1, read as the reverse complement.
ACCACTTGTCCTGATGTAAACATCAAACCTTGATTCTCAGTAATTACCATCACCCATCTACTCTCAGGAAACACCAACCAAACCTCTTCTCCACCAGACTCCAAATACTCCTGCGCTTTTAAAAAAATATCCTCAGCAATATCCGTAGGTGAAATAATTTCAGCACACAAAGGAAAACTTTGAGGTAAAGTAGCAAGATTACCAAACTCGGTTACTAATTCAGGAGTAAGATAAGCCACATTAGGATAACGTCCTTGCTTTTTAGTCCGGCATGGTACATCAGTGTAAACTTCTCCACCTTGTCCGCTTGACTTTTTGTAATCTTCCCAATAACGACCAAGCCTTAACTGAAGTTTACCATGTTTTAGTGTTATACCATTTTTTTCCACTAATTTCCCATCTACCAACTCCATCCGTGGTAGAGGATTGACCATAAAATCTTCTAAGGAGTAATCCTCTTTGACAAGAGTAGCAGTTAGCATGATTGTTGTTTCCTCCGCCTTTTCCCTATTATCCTAAATTTTATCAAAATTCCCTAACCTACAATAAAACATCGCTTTCTATAATACTGTAGGGGTGAAGCATTTGCGCCTCTAACTCATGCCACCACACCAATCACATGAATACGCAAATGCTTCACCCTCTCCACCATGCCCAAGCAAGACAAAGCGATCGCAAAATATTAAGTCAGTTAGACTGGTTATTACCTAGCAACCGTTTTGAGGCACTCGTAGGCGTGCGCCAAGGTCAATATACAGCGGTTTCCGCAGTAATGAGGTACACTTAATCGAGCCTCAACATTTAAGCAATTGGTTTGTTAATTTCTGCTACTGTACCTCATAAGAGCGGGAACCGCTG
>DOIX01000156.1 GCA_003511885.1 Cyanobacteria bacterium UBA11153 | reverse complement strand
CCTTGTCCCCCTTGTCCCCCTTATCTCCCTACTTCCCCTACTCCCCACTTCTTACTCCCTACTTCCCACTTCTTACTCCCTACTTCCCACTTCTTTTATGCACGAAATTAAATTTGGTACAGATGGCTGGCGAGGCTTGATTGCCGCTGATTTTACCTTCGAGCGATTAGCTTTGGTAGCAGCGGCGGCGGCTCAAGTTCTTAAAGATAGTTACGGCAGGGATACTGGTAACAACACAATTATTGTGGGTTACGATCGCCGTTTTATGGCGGAAGACTTTGCCACAAAGACAGCATCAGTTGTTCAAGCGGCTGGATTTGATGTACTTCTTTCAGAAAGTTATGCCCCAACTCCCGCATTTAGTTGGGCTGCCAAACAAGAGAATGCCCTCGGTGCTTTTGTTCTCACTGCCAGTCACAATCCTGGAGGTTACCTGGGATTCAAAGTTAAAGGCGCTTTTGGTGGTTCCGTTCCTGGAGAAATTACCCAACAAATTGAAGCTAAACTAGCAGAATCTCCCATCATTACCAAAACACCAGGTAAAATCCAGACTTATGAGCCTTGGTCAAGTTACTGTGGAGGATTGCGAGCCAAAGTAGATTTACATAGCATTAAAGAGTTAATTAGTCAAGAAAAATTAACAGTCTACGCCGATGTGATGCACGGTGCAGCAGCAGGCGGCTTAGAGAAAATATTGGGAATGCCCATTGAGGAAATCAACTCTTCGCGAGATCCTTTATTTGGAGGTGGTGCGCCGGAACCTTTGCCCCGTTACCTTTCCCAGCTTTTCCGAGTTATCCGCACTCACCATCGCCAACCGGGAGCAGGTTTAGCCGTAGGATTAGTATTTGATGGAGATAGCGATCGCGTGGCGGCTGTGGATGGTGAGGGAAACTTCCTCAGTTCCCAAGTTCTCATCCCTATTTTGATCGAACATCTGGCTGTTGAGCATCATTTCACTGGAGAAATTGTCAAAACCGTCAGCGGCTCAGAATTAATTCCCCGCACTGCCCAGCTTTATGGTTTACCTGTATATGAAACCCCCATCGGCTACAAATATATTGCCGATCGCATGTTATCAGCTCAAGTATTATTGGGAGGAGAAGAATCAGGTGGAATCGGTTACGGGACTCACATTCCCGAAAGAGATGCCTTATTATCAGCTTTGTATGTCCTAGAGGCGATCGCAAAATCACAAATGGATTTGAGTCAACTATATCGCCGACTCCAAGATCGTACCGGATATAATGCCGCCTACGATCGCATCGACTTACATCTCTCAGGGATGGACGTGCGATCGCGTTTACTGGAACAATTGGAAACGCAGCCTTTAACTGAAATTAACGGTAATTCTGTCCTCAATTGCCAAACTACCGATGGCTACAAATTCCTTTTAGCTAACGATAGCTGGCTCCTAATTCGTTTCAGCGGTACTGAACCTGTATTGCGATTGTACTGCGAAGCACCAACCCTCCAAGAAGTCCATCAAACCCTCAACTGGGCAAAAAATTGGGCAAATTCTGTTAATTAACCAAAAACAAATAACAAACAACCAATGACAATACTAGTTGTTGCTACAGGAAATCATGGTAAATTGCGGGAGATGCAGTCTTATTTGACAGATTTGGGGTGGGAATTAGAGTTAAAGCCACCGGAAATTGAGATTGAAGAAACTGGTAATACCTTTGCCGCGAATGCAGCACTCAAGGCATCAGGAGTAGCAATCGCTACAGGAAAATGGGCTATTGCAGATGATTCCGGTTTAGCCGTTGATGCCTTGGATGGCGCACCAGGTATATATTCAGCACGCTATGGTCAAACAGACAGGTCAAGGATTGAACGGTTATTATTAGAACTAGGTAACGAAATAAATCGGGAAGCTCAGTTTGTTTGCGCGATCGCAGTTGCCAATCCCCATGGTGCGATCGTCCTACAAGTAGAAGGTATCTGTAAAGGAGAAATTTTGCATTCTCCTCGCGGTACAGGAGGATTCGGCTACGATCCCATTTTTTATGTTCCAGAAGCAGGATTAACCTTTGCTGAAATGACACCAGAAACCAAACGATGCTACAGTCATCGCGGCAAAGCTATGGCCTTGCTGATTAGGGACTGGGGGCTAGGGACTGGGGGATAGGGACTGGGGGCTGGGGAATGAGGCGCGTAGATGCGGAAGCATTAGTATTATGCCCATTCCCCCTTGTCCCACTCCCCACTCCCCACTACCTAACCTATACCGCTTCCAGATTCTTTTCCCCGGTGCGGATACGGATGATTTGTTCCACTGGACTGATGAAGATTTTACCATCGCCAATTTCACCCGTCCGGGCAGCGGCAATGATTTTATCTACCACCATGTCAACTTGGGAATCCTCGACTACAATTTCCACTTTGAGTTTTTGCAAAAACTCAACAGTGTACTCAGAGCCACGATAGCGTTCAGTTTGACCTTTCTGCCGCCCAAACCCTCTAACCTCAGAAACCGTCATCCCGACGATTCCTGCGTTAACCAGGGCGATTTTCACTTCATCGAGCTTGAATGGTCGGATAATTGCTTCTACTTTTTTCAAGATCTTCACTCCTCTCTCGTGTTCTACTCTTTTTTACCAAACCAGCATTACATTTTTCTACTACATCCACCGCCCAAGTTCTGTAAATCCTAATATTGTTTTCCCTAAGAATCAACTCTCTGTTATGGGGGATAGACGGATCCTGGCGATAATAGGGTATTTGTAAAGAGAAGTAAAGCTAAACTGAAAAACGATCGCAAAGAATAAAAACCATACTACAATGTAATTATGTCCGACATGGGGCCTTAATGGTTTCGACGTGTTGGCGAAAACTGACCCGTGATACAGGTCGAGAGTGAGTCTCCTCTCGTAAATCCAAGGCTCGAAAAAAAGTAACTGCGAACAACATCGTTCCTTTTGCTCGTAAGGCTGCCACTGTCGCTGCCTAATAACCTCTAACAGGTTCGAGCGTCTGTAGTTTGACTCCGTTAAGGACTGCGGACAAACCCCAACGGATGCGCTAACTAGTTTTCTTTGGTAGGCTAATTAGCTAAGACTTCACCAAAGTATCCTGTCATCCGGGATAATGGATGGTTCCTGCCCCAAGGGTTAGAGGGGATAAGCCTGTGAATGAGCGATAGGTGAATACCCAGGGCGGACACGGGTTCAATTCCCGTAGGCTCCACTTGTATTCAAGTTCAATAAATATTTCCCACCTTCGGTTGGCGTAAATTCTATATTAGAAACCCGGTTTCACTTTAGAAACTGGGTTTCTCTGTTTTTTGCGATGAAACTTAGTTTCTCTCTACCCCTCTTCCATCGGATATAGCGAGGGACTAGGGGCGAGGGACTGGGGGCGAGTCCCTCACCATAAGAAAACGGCTTTAAGCTCTTATCTAGGGCTTGCTGTATAAAGCTG
>DOIX01000430.1:10617-11125 GCA_003511885.1 Cyanobacteria bacterium UBA11153 | reverse complement strand
GGGCTAGGGGCTAGGGGCTAGTGAAATACTGCCAAAACCTGGTAACTTTGGCGTTTCGCGGAAGATTAAGCCAACTGCATAAGTGTCATGGGCTGAGAGATATGTCCTTTTTAGGAAACGTTAAACTGGCGAATATTAGGATATCGCCGTGACAAACTATGGCAGTAAGCAATTTTACTCAACCTCTGACACCAAGTACAAAAGAATTCGCTATCTCTACCCGTGGCTTGACGAAGCAATTCGATCGCCATATTGCTGTGAATGATGTGGAATTGCAAGTGGCGGCGGGTGAAGTCTATGGATTGATTGGTCCGAATGGGGCGGGGAAAACGACGCTCATCCGGATGTTGGCTGCTGCTGAGGAGCCAACTACTGGGGAAATCTATATTAATGGGGATCGCCTTCTCAGAGATCATAGCAACCCGAAACTGAAGCAGCGATTGGGTTATCTCCCTGATGATTTTCCGGTTTATGAGGATTTGACGGTTTGGGATTATTTAGATTATTT
>DOIX01000430.1:4073-10575 GCA_003511885.1 Cyanobacteria bacterium UBA11153 | reverse complement strand
CCCAACGGTGCGGGGAAAACTACTTTGCTGCGGATGTTGGCGGCGGCTGAGGAACCGACTACAGGGGAAATATACATCAATGGGGATCGGTTGTTGCGCGATCGATCGCACCCAATTCTCAAACAGCGCATCGGCTTTCTTCCCGATGACTTTCCCCTCTACGACGACTTGACTGTTTGGGATTATTTAGATTATTTTGCCAGACTCTATCGCTTGCGGGAACCTAAACGCACTCAAAGGTTGCGGGAAGTTTTGGAGTTGGTGCAGTTGGCTAGTAAGCGGAAGAGTTTGATTGCGACTCTATCGCGAGGGATGAAGCAGCGGTTGAGTTTGGCGAGGACGATTATTCATGAACCGATTTTACTGCTACTGGATGAACCCGTGTCGGGGTTAGATCCGATTGCGCGGATGCAGTTTCGGGAAATTATTAAGACTCTCCGCGAGGCGGGGATGACAATTTTGATTTCGTCACATGTACTCAGCGATTTGGCAGAATTGTGTACTTCGGTGGGGATTATGGAACTTGGTTATTTGGTGGAAAGTGCTTCTTTATCAGAACTTTATCGCCGTTTGAGTCGTCAGCAAATTATTCTGGCTACTTTGGGGGATTTGGATGCTTTGAAGGCGGAGTTGAAAAATTATCCTTTGGTGGAAAATTGTGAGGTTTTGGTTGGGAAGAAGCAGTTACGGGTGCAGTTTTCGGGTACGCCGGAGGATAGTGCGGTTTTGTTGAAGTCTTTGGTTGAGTCGGGAATTCCTTTGAGTGAGTTTCATTGTACTCAGGAGGATTTGGAGACTATTTTTCTGAAGATGGGGCATCAGCAGGCTTCGTGATGGTGGCGTTGGATTTTTTTTAACGCAAAGGGCGCGAAGGAAGGCGCAAAGGGCGCAAACTTTTTTTGGAGGTTTTTTGTTATGTTGCTGGGTTTTATGGATTGGAATCCGCAGTTGTTGCGGGAGGTGAAGGGGCGGTGGAATGTGCGGAATGTTGCGATCTCGGTGGGGGGGGCTTTGCTGGGTTATTTGTTTGCTTTTTTACATGGTGCTGGTAAGTTGGATCGGGTTTTGAGTGGGGATGAGTATTATTCGATACAGGAGCCTTTTTGCCATTTGCGCGATCGCGTTATCGGGGCACAAGCTGAGTTTAATCGGTTACAGGGACAATATCGGGATTTACAATCTCAGTTTAATCTTTATAGTGGCCCGAAGGAGTTTGATGCGGTAAAGTTGCGGGAAGTGAAGGAACAAATTGATGTTGTTAAGACGAAAATATTAGAATTGCAACCAATTGCTCATAATTATCAATGTCCTCAAGACCAAATTGATATGGTGCTTTGGTGGCAGAATTTATATGGTCATATATTTGCCTGGATTGGGGTGACGGTTTTGTTCATTCTGTTGGTGGTGGGGACTTATATGCTCATCAGTAATTTGTCTGGTGAGGAAAGACGGGGTACGCTGAATTTTTTGCGGTTTAGTCCTCAATCTGCTCATAGTATTTTGTTGGGCAAGTTGTTAGGGGTTCCCATCTTGCTTTATTTGGCGGCGGCTTTGATGTTGCCTTTGCATTTGTGGGTGGGTTTGTCGGCAAATATGCCGCTGCTGGAGATTGTGAGTTTCTGGGTTGTGTTGGTGGCTGGTTGTGGATTTTTCTATAGTGCGGCTTTGTTATTTGCTTTGGTTTGTCCTTGGTTGGGGGGTTTTCAAGCTTGGTTGGGGAGTGGGATAGTTTTTAGCTTTTTGTGTGTAGCGAATACTAAACAAGTCAATCTTACTTCAGGTGATTGGCTGAATTTGTTTTCTCCTTCGGTTGTTTTGCCTTATCTGTTTAATCAGCTTGATTATCAGAGATATGGTTCCCTTCCTTTTGGTCACGATCGTGTAGAATATTTACAATGGCTTTACTTACCTGTGGGTAAGGCTGGGATTACTTTGGCGCTGTTCGCAATCCTGAATTATGCTTTATGGACGGGTTGGATTTGGCAAGGTTTAAATCGCCGCTTTTATGATGGGAATACTACGGTTTTGAGTAAGCGCCAGAGTTATTGGTTGGTGCTTTGTTTTGAAGTAATCGTATTAGGATTAACGGCGCAAAATTATCCAGATAAAAGCGATTTCTATTATTCGGGAAGTGATGCGATTGCTTGTATTGCTCTTTTCCATCTCTTCCTCTTTGGCGGTTTAATCGCCATCCTGTCGCCGCAACGCCAAACCTTACAGGATTGGGCGCGTTATCGTCGGGGAGGGAGTAATGAAGGTAAGGGATTTTGGGGTAGTAAATTAGTCCGAGATTTGCTGATTGGGGAGAAAAGCCCAGCGGTAGGGGCAATTGGGATGAATTTAGCGATCGCAACTATTCCTTTGTTAGTTGGGATTATACTATTCCCTACTCCCGATATCAATAAATTTCACTTTATTTTAGGGGTGGCTTTCTCTGTTACTTTAACGATGATTTGCGCTACACTTGTTCAGCTAATGCTGATGATGAAAACTCCGAAACGATCTTTATGGACTGCTGGTACTGTAGCTGCAATATTTGGTTTGCCACCATTTATCATGGAAATAACTGGACTTCATGCTTCAACAGCCCCACAAGTTTGGCTCTTTTCGACTTTTCCTTGGGCAGGCATAGAATATAGTACTACGACAAGTACTTTGATAGGATTGCTGTTTGAGTTTTCTGTTTTAGCTTTATTGAATATACAGTTAACTCGGCGATTACAACAAGCAGGGAAGTCAGAAACACAGGCTTTGATTGGTAATTAGTTGACTGTTATTGGTTATTGGTTGTTGCTTGTTATATACAAGTTCGTAGTAAGCGCTTTAGCGCAAACAAATAGGTTCGTAGTAAGCGCTTTAGCGCAAACAAACAGGTTCGTAGTAAGCACTTTAGTGCAAACAAACAAGTTCGTAGTAAGCACTTTAGTACAAACAAACAGATTCGTAGTAAGCACTTTAGTACAAACAAATACAGGATTTTCAGGCACTGAAGTACCCACTACTAACTAAATAAAATAAAGGAGATTTTGCCAATGTTAGCTAAATTGATCGATAGAATTGGAGACTCGAATCCGCAGTTATGGCGGGAATTAAAAGGACATCTGACAGGGCGTAATCTTATATATGTATTAAGTGCTTCTCTATTAATACAAGGTTCTCTTTTACTAGCTTTTTCTGAGACAACTTGTACTTATAAAAAAGGCATTTGTACGAGAACATTATGGCACTACGATTGGTTGCCTATATTTAGAACCCTTGATTGGATATTTCCCTTAACTCTATTTTCTATAGGAGTCTACACTCTCGTAGCCGATGTAGTAAGAGAAAGGCGCAAAGGGACCCTAAATTTTATTCGCTTAAGTCCCCAATCGAGCGAAAATATTTTACTGGGTAAAATCCTGGGAGTACCCTGCTTGGTTTATCTGGGTATCTTGTTAGCTATGCCTTTACATGTAGGTGCAGGAATTGCCGCAGGTGTCCCTGTAAGTTGGATAATTGCTTTTTATGCTCTGATTGTTGCTGCCTCTGGATTTTTATCCTGTGCAGCCCTTCTCAATGTGAGTTTAACTCAAGCTCCTTATCAAGCTATCGCTAGCAGTTTTTTAGGGGCGTGGTTGGGAAGTTCATTTATTGGTTTATTAGAGTTTCAGTTAGATTGGAATAGTCTTACTTACAATGATTTAGGAGATTGGGGGTGGTTCGTTTTTAGTCTGGGCAATCGTATGATATCGCTCAATCTCTGGATGCTAATTACAGTTAGTGTGGCTAGTTACTGGCTGTGGGTAGCGGCTAATCGATTATTCCGCAATCCTTATGGTACGATGCTAAGTAAGGAGCAAAGTTATTGGTTAGTAGGGAGCTTTCAGATTTGGTTACTGGGATTATTTTGGTCGCAAGTAAATAATAGTGTTCCAGATAGTAATCTTTTATTTGGTTGTCTTTTCGGAGTTTCGGTTATCAGTTTAATCTTGTTGCTGTGTGTTATCTATGGTATTTCTCCGCAACGGCAACAATTACTGGATTGGGCGCGATACGATCGATTTAATAGTGCCAAGTCATGGTTAGATTGGATTAAAGGGAAAAGAAGTCCCGCAACGATGGCGATTGCTTTAAATCTGGCGATGACTGGTGCAATCTGGTTACCCTGGGTTTTGTTATTTAATGCGACGGTTGAGGATAAAATTAAGGCGATCGCAGGTTTGCTGCTCAGTGCGAATTTAATCTGGTTTTACGCTGTCTTGGCTCAGTTAGTCTTTTTGAGCAAACGGGGTAATAGTGGGGCTTGGGCATTAAGTGTCTTGAGTTTGGTAATTTTATTGCCCATTTTCCTCTTGTTACCACTGGAAAATAAAGTGCCTGGTTTGTGGATGTTTTCTGCATTTGGCTCCGGTTGGATGCTGTTAGAAAAAGCATCCATGGTTACTATTTTCTTTAGTCTTTTAGGGCAATGGGCGCTAATGGTGGGGACGAATTTATATTTGACTAAACACTTGCAGCGTGTAGGAGAATCTGCCACTAAGCAGTTATATCATGTCCAGTAGCATCGCACTTGTATAAACAGGTTTGTAGTAAGCACTTTAGTGCCTGAAATGATAAGCTTTTGAAGCACTAAAGTGCCTACTACAAACACGAAGGATATAGGGAGAATCTAACTCATGCTAGAAAATTGGCTAGATAGAATCGGTGAGTGGAATCCGCAAGTGTGGCGGGAAGTCAAAGGCAGGCTAAAATATAAGAATATTGCGATCGCATCTGCCGTATCTCTCATCTGTCAGTTTTTCCTGTACCTTTACTATCGCAGTCTTTTACCAGTTTTCCAGCATTACAAAGATTTCCACAGATATTGTATCGGTACTCGGCCTAAAAATTTCCAAGGCTGTCCGATTGACCATGGCTGTCCTAACTCTAATACTTTCTGCGTCACAGATAAAATAGGGAATTTGATTATCAATTGGCAACTGTGGTGGCAAGATTTTTTTGTGGGGATAAGTGTATTCGCCATGTTTGCCCTGTTAGTTGCAGGGAGTTACATTCTGATTCGCGACTTAAGCAAAGAAGAAGGTAGTGGCAGTCTCAATTTGATCAGACTTAGCCCCCAATCTGGGCAAAATATTTGGTTGGGGAAATTGCTAGGCGTGCCCATTTTACTATATATAGCTGTAGCGCTGGCTATTCCTTTATATGTTTTTGCTGGATTATCTGGCGATATTTCTTTGACTGAAATTATCAGTTTTTGGGTACTTTTAATTGGGGCTGCTGCCTTTTTCTATAGTGGCTCTTTATTATTTAGCTTATTTACTTCCTGGTTTAGTGGGTTTCAATCATGGTTGGGCAGTGGGGCGATTTTAGGATTCTTGTATATCGCTAATTTCCAAGATATCGAAAATAGCCCATGGGATTGGTTAACTTTGTTTTGTCCCTCAATATTACTACCCTATTTTATTAGTCAGACTGATACCCCATACAATTATCCTTTCTCTCACGGAGAAATCCAAAGTTGGCAATGGTTTCACTTACCTTTGGGGCACACTGGTTTAGGTGTAGCAATTTTAGCACTGCTAAACTATGCTTTATGGACTTATTGGATTGGAGAAGCATTAAATCGTCGCTTCCGCAATCCTCAAACCACAATGTTAAGCAAGCAACAGAGTTATTTATTTACAGCTTGCTGGATAATATTTCCCCTCGGCTTTGCTTTACAATCTCTGGGAGATGAAGGCTTGTCTAAGTTTATCCACGATAGTCATGTTATACCAGATAACCTAGATTATTTCCTAGTTTTGCATCTAATATTTTTTCTCGGTTTAATTGCGGCACTATCCCCACAGCGCCAAACTTTACTAGATTGGGCGCGATATCAGCATCCCAAGGTGACTAATTATTCATTGCTAAAAGATTTAATCTCCGGGCACAAGACTCCTTCTATTTTGGCAATTGCGATTAATTTAATAATTGCCAGCATCCCGATTGCGATTGCAATTCTAGTTTGGGGTGGAGATTTTCCACAAAAGCAGGAAGAATTATGGTATTTGATGTTATATGAGACAATTATATTGATTTATGCAGCACTGGCGCAATTACTTCTGTTAATGCCATCTCCTAAACGGGGACTTTGGGCAGCGGCAACTATTACTGGTGTAATGACTTTCCCGCCATTGATTTTGATTCTTCTCTCTATACTATACTATCCTGAAAGTGATTGGAGTAGTTTGTGGTTGTTTACGGTTTTACCTGGGTATGGATTTGAGTCGCCTTCACCCACGTTATTTATCCAACTATTGGCGGTTGAGGGAATTATCTTTGGGGTGTTAATTTGGCGGCTAGTTGTGCAGTTGCGAAGGCTTAGTGCATCTCAATCAAAGATAATGTTTGGTGAGAAGAAAATTTAGTTGTTTAAAATGGTGTATGAAGATTAGTTTGTACGGGAATTACGCATTTTATCAGCGTGAGCGAGATGCTCGCTATATATGATGTAGTGCGAGCATCTTCCTCGCTGGAGCAT
>DOIX01000430.1:0-3797 GCA_003511885.1 Cyanobacteria bacterium UBA11153 | reverse complement strand
CGCTGGAGCATCTTCCTCGCTGGGGGTTTTGTGTAACTCCTATTGTAGTTGGGCTTTAGCCTTGCTAGTCACAGAAGTCAGGTGCGTTAGCTTTCAGCATAACCCACCCTACAGAATGCACTCTTCATTTTCGCGTGTAACGATGCTTTACGCCAATGGGGAAATATTCAGCATCACCTGTTGGTTTTAGGATAACTTGGGGTAATTGATATTGAGGAGGTACATAGTTAGCAAACTCGCTATTGAGTCGCAAAAGTTGAGATAGAATAGAATTTGCGATCGCAATTTTTTTATCCTCGCTCTCTTCTATCCCTGGTGCTAATTCTACTACTACTGACAAAAAGTTATTTTTATCGTTATCTTCTTTAACTTGTAAGACAAATTTACCTGTCACCCAGTCTCGAATTGTCGGTTTTTCTAATCCTACTGTTACATTTTCGGGATAGATATTAGCACCGAAATAAGAGACGGTAAAATGGGAGCGCCCAAAGACATAGACAAAGGGTAAATTATGGATTCCTCTGGATAATTCGGCGAGAGGATTGAATCCCCATTCTGCCATAAATTTCATCATTTCATCGTAAGTAATTAACCCTCCGTTATCGGAAATATGATACCGAATTAGGGGAATTCCATTATCGCCTGAAAATAATAATGTCCCATCTTGCACTTCAAAAAAGCGACTCAATGGGTCATACTGAACTAATGTGGGCAATCGCGATTCCCCGAATAGGGTACGAGCAGCATCGGGATTCTCGGCGAGAAAGCGGCGAATTTTGATACTGAGAGGTGTTTCATTTCCTAATACACCTGCATCTGCTGTACCGTAAAGGGATGCTGAATCATAGCAAGGATTATTTGCACCTACTCTTTCTCCCACTAAACTGCGCCATTCTTCACTAAATACTTCTCCAGCAAATACCATTTTAATATGATATTGATGCCAGGGGATGCCTTGGGCAATTCCGATATCAATGATATTTTTGATAAAGGGTGGATAACCTAACAATACTACTTGCTCGAATAATGGTGCTAATTCCTGGATAACTCGGAATATTTCTGTTTGGTTATTGCCGGGAGTAATCACTGTGATGGGATATCCTTTGCTGGCGAGATGGCGACAGCAACTAGCCGTATACATTCCCCCTACCCATGTGCCCAATGTAAAGCAAATTACTGCTAAAGTTTGTTTGGTGTCGGCGGCAAAACTATCATGGAATATCTGTTCAAATCTGGTAGCTATTTCTAATTCATCGGTGAAAAAGCGAGGCCAAAATGTCGGGTTTCCTGTGGAGCCGGAGGAAACAGCTATCATATCGCAATTTTCTAATTTACCATCGCGGCATAATTCAGGAAGTGGGTAACGTCGCAGGTAGTTTTCTTTGCTAATTAGGGGTAATTTTTGAAAATCTTCTAAAGTTTTAATGGCAGAGGATTCGATATTATTTTTTTTGAGAAATCCTTGGTAAGCGGGAACAGTTGTCGCTACTGAGTGAAATAAGCTAAGGATATTAGCAGTTGGATAAATGGAATTTTTCAGTCGCGTTTCTAAGGGAGTGGTGATAAATTTTTCAAACGCGGTAATGACTCTTTTTTGTTGTGCTTCTTTCATTTATACCTCATACTTCATACCTCGTACCTCTTCTCCCTTACCTATTGCCTGTTTATCCAATCCTAGAGCCAAAACAGCTTAGTATACTATTAATCGCCCTGACTTAGGGCATAGACATCTATAAAAATAGTATAGCTTGAATAGTAAATCTTGGAAATCAGTAAATCTCGACAAGAGACAAACTAATTTACAAAAAAACACTCCCCTACCTTAGTTAGGGGGGAGCTAGAAGAGTATCTGTAGCAAGTATTTAGGAAATTGGTGTTATCCTGCCACAGAAAACAACTTCTCCATTGCTTCTGTATAAGGTTGTACCAAATTCATTTGTTCCGGCTTAACCCGAAGCTGAATTTCTGCAACTAGTAATGGTAGTAATTGTTCCACAAGTTCCCAAGTTACATTAATACTGGGAAAAACCATCTTACAGAGCGGTAATAATTCTTGTTCAACAGAAGATGTATTCCCCTCTAAAACGCACAGCCATAAATAACCCTGAAACATTTCCACATCTCGAATACTCGAAGCCCTGACATCTGGAGCATCTAATGTGCCACGGAGACTGCGATGATTGGGATTCAATCGCACTGCTTGGCGATGAACTTCTTTGGCAATATCCAGCGATACAGGTAACAATTGCTGGACAATTCCCAAAGCTGGTGAATTAATTTCATGTTTAGTTGCTGCGATACAAACTCGTTGCCAAGGTATGCAAACTTGCTCTTCTACAAACTTAAAGTAAGGACTGATAAAAAGTCTTTCCCAAACAGTCATTCGATTAATTAATAGCCTGCTACTTAGATGAAACTGAGTAGACATAAAGCCAATCGCCCGAGAATCTCTTGATGATAAATATTGTTGTCGGAGTTCTTGATATAATCCTTCTAGTCCTTTAGATAACTGTTTTATAGCCGAGATTTCTAGTCCCGGTATAGTGGATGCTTTCTGGGGATAATCGGAAAAATTTATCGCTGCAATTTCCCGTATTTCTGCTATTAACTGAGGTGAAGGAGATTGCTGTAGGTAAACATCCAAAACCCGATCGTAAATCTGCCCCACTAATTGAGCAATGCGCTGACTTTCCCATAAATTCACAATATTTGGAATATAAGAAAATAGCGCACTGGTTTGGATTCCAGCACACTTACAGTTGATTTCTACTAAACGCTTTAGCTTGGCAATTGTCTCCTCGCGTCCCTCTAGAGATGCCGTTTTAATTAAGTCACTTGACATAATCTTGCTCTTGTCTATAGAGAGACTGGATAAGTCGGGGTTGTAGCGTTTAGACCACAGACTTACCAGACGTTCAACTGGGCTTTTGTTAATGATTTCTGTAGCAAATAGCATCGTTTTATTCCGTGAATAGATTCAGGATATTGGCTGGAGCAAAAAATCAAGATTTGAGTGTAGATAACAAAGGAGAGACTTGGCTGTTTAACCTCTCTTACGATCCCGGCTTTTTTCAATATAAATTAACTTCTAGGAAAGTAAATAAATTTAACTATTCTCTAGACAAAAGTAAAATTAAATGTAGTTATTTATACTTTTTTCCTGGTAACCGATAGGAATCCTGTCGCTGGAGCGAACAACCTTAGCCTCCTGCCCCAGCTATAAGGCGGTTTCAGACTAACCTACCTTCGCGTGTGAAACTTTCTATAGATGCAGTTTAAATTATCAAGAGATAATAGTGGAATATTTTAAATCAAACGGACTGGGATTGAATATGACTAACAATAGCAAATTTTCCCATCTTTTCCTCAGTTTAACGGTAACTGTATCTTCCCTAACAGGACTACTACTGCCCTTGTCAGGAGTGGCAGAGCAGTGGGTGAGAGTGAAAACGGATAACAACAATAATTCTTACTATATCGATGTTTCAACAATTGAAGGAAAAGGACGATTTCGCTACTTTTGGTCTAATGTAATTTACGGAGAACCTTATCGATGGGACAACAAGCTAGTTTACAGTACATCGTACTATATATCTGTTGACTGCTCCACCAAATTATATCGTGTCAGATTCGAGCAATTATTGGACGCTCAAGGCAAATCCATTCAAGATTTGAATTATGGAGATAATGGTAGATCTGGTATAACTGAACCAGGTTCGCCGGAAGATGCTTCACTCCTATTTGTTTGTGAAAACTAGCCTGAATCAGAACGATATTTAGGGTTTGCTGAAAAAGTC
>DOIX01000431.1:6238-7914 GCA_003511885.1 Cyanobacteria bacterium UBA11153 | reverse complement strand
AGAATAAATAAGGTATAGAGGAGCGATCGCGATTGTGACATAGATCCTCAAGTATCAGTTAACTAGATCGGCAATCGGAGCGATTCAAGAACACTATTAATTGGTTTAGCGATCGCAAAAAATTACCCCAAGCACTCCCATAATATAATTAACAGAATTCATGAAAAACAGATGAAATCTACTCAAGTGTGTTTCCCCAAATTTCCCATCCAGCAAATTGCCCAGCGCATTATCGGTATGCGCCAAATCACTCGAATTGACCAACGTTTATTTATGTCAGCCCTCCTCTCTAAACATTCCCTCTCCTTGGAGGAACAAGACTTAGTTGAAAAAATCTATCAAGGCTTGAGTCGAGGCTGGATTAGAGTTGTTGAATAATTTGATATTTGGCATTTGAGAGTTGACAGTTGATAGTTACTAAACTGCTACTCAAATCCCTAATTATTATGGTTACCTCTCAAGTTACAAAATTAATTGACTGTAAATCAAAGTCCAGGCAAATAAAAAAGTTGCAATTCCCGATAATATCATCATCCCTCCGGCTGGCATAAAAGAACCAGTGCGGAACAAACGAATAATAAATACAATAAACAAAACTAAAGCAATCAAAGCCGCCATTCCTAATCCCAATGTAGGGTTTTGACGACAAAGAAACCAAGAGATTAATAATCCACCACCGCTACCTAAACCTGATATCAAGGACATTTTGCTCTTCGCCTTAATATATCCAATGCCTCCGCCCACTAGGACTAGCAAGGCGTAAACTAAGATAGACCACGTTGTAATTTGAAATAAATTGTTCATTATTCAGAGATTTGTTGATGCCACTGTTAGTTTAGAGAACGACCAAGTAGGAGATTGAGGATTATGACTGCTCACGACCTATTAATGTTAATTTTGCTACTAAGTCCAGGTTTGCTATTGTCAGCGATTATTATGGTGACTTTTGCGGCTGGGGGCTAAACTCAGTTTAGACTTAGTCTGGGCAAAGGGCTGATAATTGGCTTTCAGCCCTTTGTTATGGGCATGAAAAGGTGAAGGCGTGAAGATATCAATAGGGAACATCAATGAAGCCAGTTGAATGAGTGCTAGCTGAGTCAAATCGATCTTGAGTTACAGCAGATCCCGAATTATAGCAAGGACTGTCGGACAAAAACGAGTATCCTGTATTTAGTTGAGATACCTTGGCTGCCAGAATTAGGCAGAGTTATCCCCATGATAAGGATTGCGCTCCAAGGAAAGGGAATCACTCAAAGTCGATTCCAATTCCATCCGTTGCTCCATCCGACGGAGGAAATAACCAGTCATCATCGCGGAAGCCAACAAGCCAGCTAAATTTTCTCGATTAGTTGTGATTTGGACATTGAAGTTGTCTGGAGGCAGCAATCCCACTAATCCTTGAACGTTTTGAGAAATAATCTGTTGAATTTCGGGACTCGCAGATTTGGCTACTTGTGACAAAACATCAGGGGATTGGTGCTGAAGATACAGCAGAAGTTGGTTGGGTGACTCATCTTCAGACTGAGAATTGAGGAAGTTAGGGTTGAATGCCATTAGTAGTCTCAGGAAGGTTTTACCTAAGAGAGAAATAAGTTTCAGACTAGTCTTCTTACAATCCTAGCAGAGGTATAGCGAGGGATTAGGGGCTTTCTTACTAGGGGCTAGGGAAGAAAGTC
>DOIX01000431.1:4850-6011 GCA_003511885.1 Cyanobacteria bacterium UBA11153 | reverse complement strand
AGAAAGTCGTAAAATCAATGGTTTGCTGGAATTTACAATGTCGGGGCTGCCCTAGTGGTTGCTATATATATTCTTGATCGCATATATTCTCTAGTACCCACCTGGGCATCCGCGAAGCCATTCCCTATTCCCCACTCTCTGACAACTTCCCAATTTGCAGGGAAGGCAAGAGTTGCTCGACTTCAAAATGCTGGTGAAATTTTTCCGTCACTTGTAACCAGTATGAACGCCCTTCGGCTTGGCGGCGGCGGGAGACAAAGCCCAACTCGATTAGTTCCTGAATGTGTTGATATGCGCCGCTACCGCGTAAGTCGATAATCTGAGTTTGAGCGATCGGTTCTTTGAGCGCGATCGCTGCTAAAGTTCTTAATGCGGCAGTCCCTAACTCAGCGGGGACTAAGCTTTGGACTAAATTCTCAAAAGATGCTCGTAACTGCAAGCTGTAACCTGTCGGAGTTTCTACAACTTCCAAGGCGCTGTCACGATAGGCATAATCTGCCATCAGTTCGATTAAAGCATCTTGGGCTGCTTCGCGATCGCATCCCGCATATTCCTCTATCTCCGAGAGGGAGAGGGGTTTTCCCTTCAGGTACAGGATTGCTTCAATCTGAGTTGCTAGACGAGGCATTGGCAATTGGGGGTTTCAAACCTTTGAAGTACGCACTTACTACTACTACATTATTTCCTGCCATCTTTTTTCCTGACACCCATTGCATTTAAAGTTTAGTTGCGCTACATTAAGATTTATATCCCAAATGTAAAGATAATGTTAAACTACTTATAGTCCTTACTCAAAGATGCTTATCCCCTAGCACCTGATGATGATAAGTCATATTGGCGCTAATTTTCCGGATGGGAATAGTGAGTGGAAGGAAATAAGTTAGTGTCTCAATCTCCTTAGATTTGGGCAAGATTGGCTGTCAGTCAATCATCTCTACCGAATCTGCGAAAGCTATTGCTGTATCGTCACGCAGATAAGGGAACAATTTTCTTAGATATTTCGTTTTTTATCCTTGCGGAATGGAGCGCTTTTTTTCATGAACTATTCATATCAATCTGGCATTCAACGCCCCAAGGCAAAAAATCAGTCTCAGCAAAAACCTAAATATCAGAGTGGGATTAGATAGCCCATAGTCATTGGATAGTTGATAGTTGATAGTT
>DOIX01000431.1:0-4563 GCA_003511885.1 Cyanobacteria bacterium UBA11153 | reverse complement strand
TTGATAGTTGATAGTTGATGGTTGACAGTGGATAGTTGACAGAAGAGGAATATCTCACTGTCAATTGTCAATTGTCCATTGTCAATATCTATACATTTACCCTGAAATCATTTAGGGATTAACATGTTACCAGTTCCCGAACCGGATTACTATAGATTGGTGTTTCCACTGGATGATAAGTGACTTCTCCCACTACCTTCACGCCATCTATATTGATAGCTAAATCAAATATTATTTCCCAATTTTTCCCTAATAGATTTAATCCTATTAATTTTACTCCCTCACAACAAACACTTTGCTCTGTGAATCCAGTCAAGTCTAGGTTTTTGCCATTCCAGATTACTGATTCTAATGGCAAACAAGTTGGCTCTTTATTTTCTCCATCATCATAATTCTGGAAATAGGTAAAAAATCCAGTACCTACTCCAGAAATCCGAAACTCGACGCAATCCAACTCTACTTGGGCAAGACTAGCTTCCAGAATACTGACATTCTCAGAGGTGTGGTTGTCTGCAACTTCTAGTGTCTGACAGTTGTTACTCATGGGAAATCTCCATTTAACCAGCAAATCAACGAAAATTCAGCTACTCCAGAGGATACCCAGTCGATGATAGGGCTACTAATTTTCGCCTTTGTGTACTTTCTTTAAGTAAGATAACTTTTTCTATCCAATTTGTCCAGTCTTTTAGTTGAACTTCATCAAAACAATAAATTTGACATATTCTGTAACAATCTCATCAAAGGAAAATTGGCTCTGATGCTGGAAAATCAAGACGAATAAAATATTTTCGCTAAAGAATAATACCTTTATTTTTTACCAAGAGAGGATATTTACCAATTTAGGACTTACATTCTTAAACCGGGTTTCTCAGAGTATTTTGTGCAATCTTCAAGATGCTGATTTGAGTGGTGCTAATTTAATTAATGTGAAACTGGTTGGTGCTAGCCTGATTGGTGCTAATCTTAGTCAGGTAAACTTGAGTTTGGCTAATCTGAGTCAAGCAAATCTGACGGGTGCTAATTTAAGCAAAGCAAATCTAAGTCTGGTTAATTTTACTGATGCTGACTTAACTCGTGCTAACTTAAGTAATGTGGAATTGCGAGGAGCAATTTTAGATAGAGTTAACCTAACAGGTGCTAATTTAACGGGTGTAAACTTAACTGGTGTCAATTTAACTGGTGCTAAATTATGTGGGACATTAATGCCTGATGGGAACATATCCAGTGAAGGTTGTATGGCAATTGACAATTGACAATTGTTAATTCTCAATGATTTAATGGTAATTAAACGGTTGATGACGCAAGGCTTCAAGGCTCTCTTCATCTTGTTATTTCTGTCTTAACCGATGTGGTGGTTGCTATAATTAACAGGAGAATGGGAAATGGGGATTAGCAATTAGACATTAGCCATTACTAGAAGACTTGAGATAAATACTAAATTAGTTGAGATTATGGCAAGCGCAGAATTTCAATTTATGGGGGAACTTAATCACTTTTTGCCGTCTAGCCGAAGAGAGATAAGTTTTACCCATTTCTTTAAAGGTAGGGCATCAATTAAGGATACGATTGAGTCATTGGGCGTGCCTCACCCGGAAGTGGATGCGATTCTGGTGAATGGGGAAGCAGTGGATTTCTCTTATATTGTGCAAGATTGCGATCGCATTATAGTCTA
Organism: Cyanobacteria bacterium UBA11153; assembly: GCA_003511885.1. Classification (GTDB taxonomy): domain Bacteria; phylum Cyanobacteriota; class Cyanobacteriia; order Cyanobacteriales; family Coleofasciculaceae; genus Limnofasciculus. The sequence continues at coordinate 2,891 of DOIX01000431.1, read as the reverse complement.
TCCTGTTTCTGTAGCTAGTCAGATTAAGCCTCCCATCCGTCTGGCATTAATCGATCTTAGCGAATATCGCTTTATTCTGGATATCCATTTGGGTAAGTTAGCCAATGCCTTGCGGCTGTTAGGGTTTAATAGTCTTTATCGCAATGACTATGATGATATAGAATTAGCTCGAGTTTCAGCGGATGAAGACAGAATTTTGTTGACTCGCGATAAGGGTTTGTTAATGCGGAGTATTGTGAGGTATGGATATTATGTGAGAGCCACCAATCCAGAGGAACAAATTATAGAAGTGATGCAAAGATTTAACTTGTTTAATGTGGTATCGCCATTTCGTAGATGTATCCGGTGTAATGGTTTATTAGAATCTGTCAGTAAAGAGGTAATTATCGATGAATTGCCGGAAAATACTAAGCTGAATGTCGATAAATTTCATCGCTGTCAAGATTGCGAGCAGATTTATTGGAAGGGATCTCATTTTGAAAGGATGCAGCAGTTTATTGATGGGGTTTTAGCGAGTCAGGCTTAATGGGAAGCTGTTGTCCGACTACTTATAGTAATTTCCTAAAATAGCGCTACATATAGCAGTTGACAGTTGATAGTTGACAGTTGATAGTTATTTGATGAACATCAAACCCCATATCAAGCAAGGCTTCAAGGCTCTCTTTATGACATTATTTCTGTCTTAACTGATATGGCGGTTGCTATATCTACCCCCCCAACCCCCCTTATTAAGCCTATGCTTTATAAACATCTTTCTTAACAATCAAGTTGACAAACTTAACAATCAAGTTGACAAAAGCTAATAGTTGTGGTAGGTTCCTCTCTACAGCTAGCCCAGGAACCAGGAAAAATGCTCGCTCAATGGGTCAAACTTGAATTAGAAAAAACCGACTTGGGAGATTCAAGAAGAACAAAAAGATTCATGAAAATAGTCTCTAATTTAAGCAACAGGCCAGGATCTAGTGTACCATTAGCTTCTGGGACATGGGCAGAAACTAAAGCTACTTATGATTTCTGGGATTCACCATACATTAAACCAGCTCAACTGCGACAAGGGCACGTAGATGCTACGAGAGAGAGAATCAAAAATCATCAAGTTATCTTAGCAATCCAAGATACCACAGAATTAAATTATACAACTCATAAAGCAGTTAAAGGAGTAGGATACCTTGATAGTAAATATGCTCAAGGATTAAAAGTCCATTCAACACTAGCCGCAACTATTGAGGGAGTACCATTAGGAATTATTGACCAATATGTCTGGGCGAGAGACTCAAAGGAATTAGGAAAATCCGCTCAACGTTCTCAAAAATTAACTGAGGAAAAAGAAAGTCAAAGATGGCTTGATGCTTTAAAAAATACTTTATCTATCATGCCTAATTCACGGGAAGTGGTGACAATTGCCGATCGAGAAGCGGACTTTTATGATTTATTTGCTTTGGCCAAGAGTCAAGGGGCATATTTCTTGATTAGGGCCACTCAAAATAGATGTTTGGAGTCCTCGGATAACCATCTCAAAGAAGAAATGGAGTTAGTCGAACCCCAAGTAACTGTGACTGTTGAATTGAAGCGGAATCCCACTCGACCATCTCGAGAGGCAACTTTAACGATTCGCGCCCAAACTCTAACTATCCAACCCCCAAAAAATCGTGGGAAAAAAGAGGAATTAACTCCGATGTCACTGGGGGTTATTTTAGTGAGAGAATTACAGCCACCCTCGGTAGAAGAAGCAATTGAGTGGTGGCTGGTAACCAACTTACCTGTTACTGAGATCTCAGATGTGACTCGTTATGTGAAATGGTATAGTTATCGTTGGCTAATTGAACGTTATCATTATGTGTTAAAAAGTGGTTGTGGCCTGGAGAAATTACAATTAGAAACAGCACAAAGATTAGAGATGGCTTTAGCTACTTATTCTCTGGTAGCTTGGCGTTTACTTTATCTTACTTATCAAGCGCGTATTGCTCCTGATTCCAGTTGTGAGCTGATTTTATCGCCAACTGAATGGCAAGCTCTTTATGGGACAATTTATCACAAAATTTATCCGAATTCTCACCCACCGACTTTCAGGGAAGCAGTCGCTTGGATTGCTAAATTAGGAGGATTTTTAGGTCGAAAACATGATGGTTTGCCAGGAGTAAAAGCTTTGTGGCGTGGTTTGAGAAGATTAGATGATATTACTACGGGTTGGCTACTTTTTCAAGAACTCTTAACAACTTAAATTAAAATCATTCCGAGCGGTTGAGTTGCTATTGGGGTGATTGTGACGAAATTTCAGCGATTGTTACAAATTGAAACAGATAACTCCCGTTGTGGCAAATTCACCATTTTTAGTTCGATACGATACACATGTGGGTATTTTTGTCAACTCTTTTGACTGGACTGGCTCGAATTGCACCCCCTGAACCTTCAATCGTCCTCTAACCCTTGATCTATAACCCTCTTTCCGCAGATGGTGATGTAATACGTGATGATTACGCTATTGAGGTAGCAATAAAATCACCAAAATCGCATTATTCTCAGTAAAAATACTGATGTTCGGTCAAGATCGACGTATTACTTGACATGCTACAAACCGAAGTGCGGAATGTGGGCTATAAGGTTTTTCGACTTGTACAGCCAGCCCTATATATGTGGATATTGTCAACTCCTTTTACTGGTTCTCTGGCTTTTGTTGATGCGATCGCAAAAAAGCAATCCGCCTGAGCCTATGGGATAGTGAACCCACATTCGGCATCCCGATCAGAATGTGGGTTCACTATTTCCTCTGCTGGAGCCTCACCCAAATACTCCCAGTAGCAACACTACATAATTAACTACTTTTGTCAACTTGATTGTTAAGAAAGATGTTTATAAAGCATAGCTTATTAAGCAGGGCTGTTTCATTCTCG
>DOIX01000432.1:13901-15640 GCA_003511885.1 Cyanobacteria bacterium UBA11153 | reverse complement strand
GTAGAATTAGGACTGTGGCATGGTAATTATCAGAATCAAACCCAACTCTGGCTGCGGTGGTGGGATGAAGATGGTAATTTATTACTAACTGGTGCAGAAAGAGCCGAAATCCAACAAGCAAGGGCAGAAAGTGCAGAAGCAGCACTACAAAATGCTATACCTCGGTTATTAGCAATGGGCTTGACTGTGGAGCAAGTAGCAGAAGCCCTAAGCTTGAGAGTGGATGAGGTTAATCAATTTTAGAATTCCGACTTACGCAGAAACAGGGTTTCTTAACTAGAAAAATCTTGATTATAAACCCAGTTTATTATGCTTTGAATTCTTTTGCCTTTAAATCCCCATTCCCTTATAATTCATAACCAGAATTATGTCAATAAATCAGCTAGCCAATCATATTATTCTCGGAACAGTTGCTTTCAGCGTTAGCGTTAGTATTGGAATATTTACTAACCCAGAAAAAGCACTCCTTAATGGTATAATAACATTCCTGGCTAGTTCCACTGGTTCCGTTGTCGCTAACAAGCGATTTATTCAGCAAGAAAAACAACATATCGGATCCTTACTCAATCAAATCGCAGAATTTGAAGAAGAAAAAAATATCCTTTATCAATCTGTTTCTCAAGGCATGGAAGCAAAACAACAACTTGAAGCCAGTATTAACGCCCTGCAAATCGAACGGATTCAGCTTCTACAGCGCGTATCTGAACTCCATACCCAACGGAATCAATTTTATCAAGAATTTGCCGACTTACAAAGACAAAAGCAACAGAAAATAGATGAAATAGATAATCTTCAATCCCAAATTCAGCATATAGAAAAACATCAACTTGAACTAAATAAATCCCTCTGGGCAAAAACAGCACAAGTACAGCCAGCCGAAACTCGTTTAAATCGCTTGCATGGAGAACTAGATCGGTTACAAACTAGAATAGCAGAAAAACTCCATCTACAAAAACAACTGGAACTAGAATTAGCTATTCTAGCAAATCACAAACAGGAATTAGGAGGAGAAGCTTACGACTTAAAGACTAACATTCAAGCATTAAAACAACGAGGGGAACAAATCAATCATTCTCTATTATATTTACGGATGCAGCATCAGGAAGTCCAAGAAAGCTTAACCTCTATGGAAAGCAAACTAGAAGAAATGCAAAATCAAGTTTTAGTTAAACAGGAACAACAAGAACAACTAAATCAAGATTTAGCCAATCTAGAACATCTAAAACAGCAGTTAGAATCAGACTATCGCCAACTCCAAAGCGAGATGGAATTTTTCCAAAAATTGAGCCAATTTAATTTTTTACCCTCTTCCCCTAAAATTGAGCTAAAATTACCTAACCTTTTACCAAAATCATGGTTAACATGGCTAGATTTTATCCAACAACTTAGCGACAATGAGCAAAATGCCCTTAAGGCAATTTTAGATAAAGATGAAGTAGCTTTAAAACGGATTGCAGATGAAGAGTTTACCATTCCCCAATCTTTGATTAACTCAATTAACGATCGCGCTTTGGAAACGTTTCAGGATATTATCTTAGTTACCAGGGATGATGCGGTTATTCCCGATGTGAATCAGGAGTATGCTTCTATCTTACTAGAGCCAACTTCTGTTTATTTTAAAGATTTGTTAGATGTTACTCATCATACTGCTAGTCATATCACTTCTGTGATGGAGGAGCAAAAATCATGAATATATAGCACTACCAACACAGGTTAGGACGTTGTTTCAACTTGAATCC
>DOIX01000432.1:8052-13668 GCA_003511885.1 Cyanobacteria bacterium UBA11153 | reverse complement strand
TTGAGAATATGTCCTAACCTTAATGGGTAGCGCTATATTATATTTTTTAACCCAAAGGTATGCAAAGGTAAGCGCAAAGGTACGCAAAGAAGAGAATGGAAAGGAATAAATTAGTCAAGCCTTTTTTGAAATGGGCAGGTGGCAAGAGACAGTTAGCTTCTGAAATTATTGCTAATTATCTTCCGGCGCAATACAATACTTATTATGAGCCTTTTCTGGGAGGTGGTGCTATTTTTTTTGAGTTACAACCAGAAAAAGCGGTGGTAAACGATAGGAATTCAGAATTAATTAACTGTTATGAAGTTATTAGGGATTCTGTTAATCAATTAATAGAAGATTTACGGAAGCATCAAAATACTGAGGATTATTATTATAAGGTGAGAGATTGGGATCGAAAAAAAAACTATCAGAGTATGTCTACCATAGAAAGGGCATCCAGAATTATCTTTCTCAATAAAACCTGTTATAATGGTTTATTTAGGGTAAATTCTAAGGGATATTTTAATGTACCTTTTGGACGATATAAAAACCCAAATATTTTAGATGATGCAGTTTTAAAAGCTGTTAGTTGTTATTTGAATAATCCAGATATAAAAATCTTGAATGGAGATTTTGAAACGGCTGTAGAAGAGGCTCAATATGGAGATTTTGTATATTTAGATCCCCCTTATCATCCTATATCTAATACCGCTTATTTTACTGGTTATAATATGAATGGGTTTAATGAGGATGAACAAATAAGACTCAAAAAGACTGTAGATGAATTGAATAAGAGAGGATGTCAAGTATTACTGAGTAATGCTGATGCTGATTTTATCCGTGATTTGTATAAGGATTACGAAATAAAAAAGGTTTACGCAACAAGGGCGATTAATTCTAATCCGATTAAACGAGGTAAAATTCAAGAAGTTTTGGTGATGAATAGTTATAAGTGCAAGCTGTAAGGTGGGGAATATCAAGTCAATCTGTAATCCTGCTTATGGAGATTTTTGAGATTATCCACCCTATCTTTAATTTTATCCGCTAACGAAAATTATTGAGGGAGAAAATTCGAGTCTAAGATTTCTTCAGGAGTGTAGAGGCAATTCACGGGAAAGGAGTTGAGAGGTAAACTGGTTTCATCAGCAGCTTGTTCCCGGCTATTGGCATAACATTCTGCTAAGATATCCTGAAAGTAAGTTTTTAAACTTGGGGAATCTTTCAAAGCTTTATTCACCCTTCTTCGGTGTTCCCGAATACTACCTTTCCAGCTTCCACTCCGGTATTCTGGTTGATACTGCCATTTCAACAGATGAAGTAAAATTATAATAAGATTACTCTCTAAACTTTGCCTTTCTCTCCGTGACATATCCTCAATTTCTTCATACAAATTATCCCAATCTACGCGATGATAATCTTGTGCTTTCAAGTGTTGCAGGTTAGTTTCAACCCAAAGTATATAGTCTGTTTCGTACAGACTTTTTTCAGTGGTTTGTAGGTTGGCTGTCATATTTGGCGCTTTCCTAAATTGCGCTTTTGAATTATTATAGCACTACGGGTTGAGATTAGGACGTTTTGATCCCCCCTTGCCCCCCTTATTAAGGGGGGAATAAGCCTCAAGAGAATGTCCTAATCTATATTTGTACTGCTATATAGCAGTTTGAGTAGCAGCTTATTACTTAAAAGTAACGGAAGCTGTCTCTCACAGGAGAGTAACTTCCGTTTAACTCTATCCACCTCATGAGTAAGTTATTAATAATTAGGTGAATTTCCCGGCTTCCACTTAATGTTACAACCAATACTCGGCTTTTGATCGGAATGTACCGGATTATCAGCCAATAGGGCATCAATTGCCAATCGCAAATCTTTCCCTGTGATAGCTTGATTATTACTTGGGCGACTGTCATCAAGTTGCCCTCGGTAAACTAATTCTCGATTGGCATCGAAGAGAAAGAAATCTGGGGTACAAGCAGCAGTATAGGCTTTAGCGGTTTCCTGACTTTCGTCGTAGCAAAAGGGAAAGGTAAATCCCAAGTCTACTGCCATGTCTTTGAGGAGATGAGGGGCATCCTCTGGATAATTTGCTGCGTCATTAGCACTAATGGCGATAATTCCGAGATTACTTTCTCCATAATCTTTGCCAATTTTTCCTAATTCTCCTTGAATATGCTTGACAAAGGGACAATGACGACACATAAAAATTACCAATAATCCTTTTTTGTCGGCAAATGTATCCAGAGAAATAGTTTTACCCGATACGGTATCTGGCAATTGGAAGTCTGGGGCTTTTGTGCCCAAGGGTAACATCGTGGAAGGAGTAAGTGCCATAATCTAAATCTTTGGTAGTGCGGTTGGGCTATTAGTCTATAGGCTAGACTGGTGGAGAGTTGGGGTTTAAATTTTAACGCAAAGGGCGCAAAGGTTTGGATAAGGGATGTTTTTTTTAGGTTAGTGTTGCGGTTACTTTCACTCCATATTCTTCTTCAAAGACTCCTTTTTTATAATCTAAGTTCCACAATTCTAGGGTACATTTGTCGTTGGGAATGGCTGGGGTTAAGCTTAAATTTAGTTCTCGGATATTGGGACGATATTCGCACTGTAATTGTGAGATTGCGCCAATTTGTCTTCGATCTAATGCTACTGCTAAACGGAGTAATGCGCTGAGTTGTTTCACCATCATTCGATATTCTTTGTTGGGGAGTAAGTTATAGTTTTCGTGTTTTTTCTTGGGAGTATTTTTGCGGTGATAGCGAGCTAAATTGGCTATAACTTGAATTTCGACATCGGTAAAGCCTAATAATTCACCGTAGCGAATTAGGTAATAGGAATGTTTGTGATGGGCTGAATGACTGACATACAAACCGCAATTATGTAAAATGGCTGCTACCCAAAGAAGTTCTCGTTCTCGTTGATTCCAGTTGTGGAGGGATCCTTTGGTTTGGTCAAATAAACTGAGGGCAAAGTTACCAACACGTTGACTTGATTCTAGATTAACATGATATTTTTGAGCAACTGCGATCGCACTCCGTTGACGAACTTGACCTTGATAGCGTAATCTGTCTTCAATTAAGCCCTGGGATAGCATCCAGTCAACGATGACTCCTTCCCGCAGTGCCCTTTCTCCCACCATTAAAGATTCAATCCCCAAGAGAGTCATTGCTTCCAATAATACTAACCCACCTGCAACAATAATTTCTGCTCGTCTTTCTGATAGTCCTGGAATCGCTACCCTTTCTATGGTAGTCATCGAGGCTAAACGTTTTACCATTTCTTTGAGATCTTTACGGGTAAATTGGTAACCATTGAGGGGATTTGGTACTATTCCCAGTTTTTCTTTGGCATGAAGTGCAGCTAGAGTTTCAATTGTGCCAGATGTTCCAACTAAACGGGGTATTTCTCCTGGTTTGAGATGAGCTTGAATATCTTCTATAGGGCGTTCTAACATGCCCCTGACGTAGGCTTGTAAAAATTGTAATTCTCGTTCATTAATGGGATCCGTCGCGATAAATTCAGCCGTGAGACGTACTGCCCCAATTTTAGTACTGCTGAGGGAACGTGGCGCGTAATTATCACCTAAAATTAATTCCGTTGAACCGCCGCCAATATCAATAATAATATGGGGGTGTCCATCGAATTCCATTCCCGATAAAACACCCAAATAAATCCGGCGCGCTTCTTCTTGTCCAGAAATTAAGTTGACAAACAACCCTAATTCTGTATCAATTTGTTGTAAAAAATCCCGGCCATTGGGCGCTTCGCGGACAGCACTAGTGGCAACAGCGACAATTTGTTCCGCGTTATAGCTTTTTGCCAATTCCTGACACCGTTGTAACGTCAATATTGCTCTTTTAATTGCTTCTGGTGTTAAATTTCCTGTTTTCGGATCGCGATCGCCTAATCTTACTGTATCTTTCTCTCTAGCAATAATCGTAAACGTTGGTAGGCTTGAGTCAATCCGCACTACTACCATGTGAATAGAATTCGTCCCTATGTCAATGGCAGCAAGAATCCGCTCTTGCTGTACCGCAGGTGTAGAATTCCGTACTGGGCTTGCTTTGGTTGCTAGATTCATCATCACCGTACTGTTTCTGTATTCAAGTTTACATTTTCCCCTCAACCTCTATGGTTAAACATAATCCTTCAAGGGGGAAAGCGTGAATAGGCAAATAGAAGATGCACAAGGGATGGGGATGGAGAGAATTAAGTTGACCCAGGGTGAGAAAACCAGCAAACTGCTAGGATGTCCTAAAATAAGAGCAAATCTCTATTCCCAATCATAATTGGGCGATCGCAATTCCTCAGATGCTTACCCAAAAAGAATCCTTACCCATACCAACCTGGCTGGCTATCTTGCGGCTTTTGCGATGGGATAAGCCAGCGGGAAGGTTAATTTTAATGATTCCTGCCCTATGGGGAGTCTTTGTCGCTGGTGGCGGGATGCCACCATTACCCCTAGTAGCTGCAATGATTCTGGGTACTTTAGCAACGAGTGCGGCTGGTTGTGTGGTAAACGATCTATGGGATCGAGATATCGATCCTCAAGTCGAGAGAACACGCAATCGCCCTTTAGCTTCCCGTACTCTCTCCATCCAAGTCGGCGTTATCGTTGCCTTGGTTGCTATGAGTTGTGCTGGGGTCTTGGCACTCTATCTCAATCCTTTCACATTTTGGCTCTGTGTGGCAGCAGTCCCGGTCATTATTTTTTACCCATCCGCCAAACGAGTCTTTCCCATCCCTCAGTTAATCCTCTCCATCGCTTGGGGTTTTGCTATCCTCATTAGTTGGAGTGCTGTGACGGGGACGTTGGAAAGTGCCACTTGGCTCCTTTGGGGGGCAACCATTCTCTGGACATTAGGCTTTGATACAGTTTATGCCATGTCAGACAGAGAAGATGACCAAAAAATTGGGATTAATTCGAGTGCTATCTTTTTTGGTAGTTATGCACCCTTAGCTGTGGGCATCTTTTTTCTCGGCAGTGCTGCTTTACTAGGAGAGCTGGGTGTGGTGATGAAGTTGCACCTAGGTTTTTGGTTATCACTGAGCCTCGCAATGATGGGTTGGAGCTGGCAATATACTCGCCTGCGGCAGTCAGATATCCCCAAGCCAGTTTATGGCGCAATTTTCCGCGAGAATGTCTGGATTGGTTTTATTTTACTTGCTGGTATGATTTCTGGTTTGGTTTATTAGTTGTGGGTTGATAGTTGTTGGTTGTTGGTTGAGCGTGCCATCTTCCCCCATTCCCCATTCAACGTATCGAGCATCCGCTCTTCCATTCCCTAAAAAACAATGAATCTCACAACACAGTATCTATCTATTATCAAAGCGTGTTTAGTCACATTTGCGATCGCGCCCATAGGAAATTCTCAACCACTTAATTCAAATACGCCACAAGCAACCAACGTCTATCCGAAAGCGATAGTGGAGCTTTTCATGACTCAGTGCGTTGGCAACAGCGGTTCCCAACTGCAACCTTTCTGTGCCTGTACAATTCAGGAAATTCAAAAAGCTTATACTATCGATCAATTTATCCAAATTGGTCAAGAATTGCAAGCCGGAAAACCCATCCCGGATCAATTCAATCAAATTGTTCGTTCTTGTTTGTCAGCCACACCAACACAAAATCAACCGTCCAATCCG
>DOIX01000432.1:0-7652 GCA_003511885.1 Cyanobacteria bacterium UBA11153 | reverse complement strand
AGGCACATATACCACAAGTAATTGCAAGATAAAAGTCAGAATAACAGCACCCAATAACGGTTTATTAGACAGTATATTCATCCGAAATAAGGATACCCTTTCCGAGCGCATACTTTGAGCCAGTCCAATACGACAGAAAGCCAGAGTACTAAACACCATGGTTTGCCAACTCCCCTCCCCAGCAGACCAATATTTATAATCAATACCCAATAATACAATCCCGATAAGTAGCCCAATCCAAACAATATCTCTACCAACTCCCCGACTAAATATATTCTCTTTGGGATTATGGGGTGGACGAGACATAATATTAGGTTCCGCAGCTTCCACTCCCAAAGCAAGAGCCAGCAAACCATCTGCTAACAAATTAATCCACAGAATTTGGAGGGGCAGTAAAGGAAGTGGCATCCCCAAAAAAGGAGCAAATAAAATTACCCAGAGTTCGCCACAATTACCAGTTAAAGTATACTTAATAAATTTCCGGATATTATCATAAATTGCTCTGCCTTCTTGGGTAGCAGCAACAATAGTCGCGAAGTTATCATCTAGTAAAACCATATCTGCTGATTCTTTTGCCACATCAGTACCAGCAATACCCATCGCCACCCCAATATCGGCTTTCTTTAAAGCTGGTGCATCGTTAACCCCATCCCCTGTCATGGCAACAATATGCCCTCTATTTTGTAAAGCATGAACTATATCCAACTTATGCTGTGGCGAAACTCTGGCATAAACTGATACTTGTTCCACAATATCTTCTAATTCTTGCGCTGAGAGTTGCTCCAAATCCTGACCAGTTAGCATTAAACTATTATGAGAAATACCTAATTCTGAGGCAATATATCTAGCTGTCAGAGGGTGATCTCCCGTAATCATCACCGGACGAATTCCTGCTTTTTCACAAGTGAAAACTGCCTCCTTTACTTCCCGACGTGCAGGATCGATTATACCCATCATCCCGATAAAAATTAAATCCTGTTCCCAGGTATCATCAATAGTTTTAACAGAATCATTAGCTAATTTTCCCTTGTCAGTCTCTAGTTGCTCTAGCAGTTTAAATGCGACACCCAAAACACGAATACCATCTCCTGCCAGTTGGTCATTAATCTCTGAAATTTGTTTGTACCAAAAATTATTCAGAGGTGCAATATTACCATTAACCCAAACCTTAGTACAAATCTGTAATAAACTATCTACTGCCCCTTTCGTAAAAGCAATATAAGGTGAATTTTCCAACTCCAACCATTCCAAATTAGGGACTATAGATTGGGTACTAGAGACTGGTAAAGACAAATTTATCAGATCCTTTTCATCTCCTCTAACCTCTAACCCCTCACCTCTTACCTCTGATAAATATCGCTGATGAATTGTCGTCATCCGCTTACGTTGGGAGTCAAAAGGTATCTCATCAATCCGCCGAAATACCTGTTCTAGCTCGCTTTTCAAAAGTCCAAAATTAGCCGCAGCCACGACTAGGGAAATTTCTGTAGGATCTCCCATAGTCTGAAAGCTTTTTCCATCTTCAGTAATCGGTTCTAATAAAGCATCATTACATAGTGCCGCCGCCGTTAATAGCAAACCAATAGTTGGTTTTTCTGGCAAAAGTTTAGATATTTTGGCATCGATTAAAGGAGAGAGAGAAGTAGGGATTAGGGGTTGAGAATTAGGAATTAGAGAAAAAGAATCCACTAGCCCCTCACCTTTCACCTCTGTTAAATCGATATGATGTCCCATAACTTCCAGACAAGTAACTGTCATCCGATTCTCTGTAATGGTTCCAGTTTTATCAGAACAGATTGTGGTTACAGAACCCAAAGTTTCCACAGCAGGTAACTTACGAATTAAGGCTCGCCGTTTCAGCATTCGCTGTGCCCCTAATGCCAAAGCAATAGTAACCACAGCAGGCAATCCTTCAGGTATGGCAGCTACAGCCAAACTCACCGCCATCAGGAACATTAATTTAATTTCCTCTCCCCGAAGCAGCCCCAGAGAGAAGATCGTCAGTACTAGGACTAAAATTGCGATCGCTAATACCCCACCTAATTGATCTAACCTTTCTTGAAGAGGGGTTGCTTCTCTCTCAATATTCTGAATGGCACCAGCAATTTGTCCTAATTCAGTATTCATGCCCGTCTCTGTCACCACCGCCATTGCCCTTCCCGACGTAATTACTGTCCCCATGTATGCCATATTTAGTCGTTCAGCTAAAGGTAAATTAGGCGTAGCAATTTCCTGAGAAAATTTATCTACTGGCTCTGATTCTCCTGTCAGCGATGCTTCAGAAATACGCAGATTAAAGCTTTCCAGTAACCGACAATCTGCAGGGATTAAATTCCCCGTTTCTAACATAACAATATCACCAGGAACTAATTCCCTAGCTGAAATTTTATCCACAGTACCTTGACGACGGACTTTAACAGTTGGTACAGCCAATTTTTTTAACGCTGCGATCGCACATTCTGCTTGATACTCTTGTCGAAATCCTAGAAAAGCGTTGAATGCCACAATCGTCAGAATTGCGATCGCGTCTTTATATTCTCCCAATACCGCTGAAATAACACCCGCCACAATTAAAACAACTACTACGGTAGCTGTTAGCTGTTCCCACAAAATTTTCCAGGGACTTTCCAGAGGACAATCCTTCAATTCGTTGAATCCGTACAACTCTAAACGTTGACGAACTTCCCCAGGACCAATTCCGAAGTCTGGATTAGTTTCCAGTTTCTCCAGCACATCAATTTGTTTGAGGTTATACCAGTTATTCATTCGTTGTTGGTTATTTGTTGTTGATGACTTGTTATTTCTTGTTTTCTGTTTATTATTAATTTTATGAGATTTACCGCCTCTAGCTTTTTTATTATTGTCTCTTATTTCTATTTTGATATTTTTGGGCTTTTTTAGGAGATTTTCATCCTCTATTTCAAGAGATTATCATTTTTCTAAACACATCTTTTACTGAATAATCAAACACTTCACAATTCAAAATTATCAAAATTCACAAGCTGCTTTACATCAAAAATTAATATTAGATAATGGGCAGATTAATTATCCTATTATTTTTACTTAACTAATTCAATAATATACAGTTTAAATCTGTAAAAACTTAATCGATCGTTACCATAAAAAATGACCCATAACCAATGACCAATAACCAACAACTAATCTTCTAAATCTTCAGAGCTAGCCACACTACCGCCACTGACAGTTACCAGATCGATTTGTTGGCGATAATAATCAACACTTTTCACTTGAACTTCAACCTTATCCCCCAGGCGATAAGCAGTGCGATTTTTGCGACCAACCAGACAGGAATGACGAGATCGATATTCGTACCAGTCATCTTTGAGAGAGCTAACGTGAACAAGTCCTTCAACTAACAGATCTTCAATTTCCACAAAGAAACCATAGGATTGAACCCCAGTAATTAAACCACTAAATATTTCTCCTGTCCGCTCCTTCATGTGTTCAGCTTTCTTTAAGCCTTGCAAATCTAACTCAGCATCTTCAGCAATTTTTTCGCGATCGTTGAGATGAGGAATTAACAAGCTAATAGCTAATTCCCAATCTTGCTGGATCTCGGTGGGTAAAATGCTCCAGCTAATATTACCTTGGCAACTGCTATGATTGAGATTAACGCGCTCTTTAGAACGAGTAGTACGGCGATCGCGTCCTTCCTCAAAAACCAAGTTTAATATTTGTTGGACGAACAAATCGCTATAGCGCCACATTGGCGACGTGCAGTGGGTATAAGGTGTCTCCAAAGCCAAACCGAAGTGGGTTCCAGGTTTGGAACTGTAAGTTACAGGTTTTAAGGTTGATTGCAATAAATAGGTTAAGACTTTGGGTGCAGTAGATTTGCTAAATATTTGGGTAAAATGTTGATAATCTTGGGCTGTAATTTCCTCCACTATCCGTTGGGGAGTTGTGGAAAATGTTGGCACTCCAAAAAATGAGCTTCCTTCTGTTCTCTGTAAGTCGATGCCCAGATTGTTTGCTAACTTGATCGTATCCTCTAATTGCTCAATATCTGGAGCTGACTGGACAGCATAAATTGCTGGGACACCTAGGGATTGTAAATGGACTGCTACAGCTTGATTTGCTAAGACTATTAATTCCGTCAATAGGGACAAAAGAGGTTGGGAAGACGAAACAATAATTGCACCCACTCGTCCTTCATCTTTATAGGGGGGACGAACGCGAGTAATAGCTTCTTTGCTCTCTGATAAATTCAGGTCAAAAGAACCACGTTGCTGTCTTCTAGCTCTAATTGCCGGACTCAATGTTAAAAACAGCAAGTTAAGCATATCAACTAGTGGAGCCAATTCTGGATCGACATTTTCCCGATTAACTAAAAGAGATTGTGCTTCTTCAATTGTCAATTGTTTATTGACCTGAATAATGGTAGGGTGAATCTCAAATTCAAGTAATTCACCTGTGCGATCGAGGGTAAGTAGTACGGAAATAGTCAATCGATCTTCACCAGGTACTAAGGAAAAGATCGACATAGCTGCTTCTGGTAATAAAGGCAGAACTAAATCTCCCAAATAAACTGTCGTACTTCGCTTTCTGGCTTCTTTATCCAAAGGCGAACCTGGTGGTATCCAAAATCCTACATCTGTGATATGAATACCGAGTTGCCAATGTCCTGCTTGAGTTTTGGTTATAGTGAAAGCATTTTCAACCTGACAATTTGTTAGTGAATTACCCTCAATACTGATAGTGAATAGGTGTCGCAAATCGAGGCGTTTTTTGAAGTCAGTTTTACGCGGTTGTTTCGGTATTAATTCGACAGCTTTGAGTATTTCTGCTCCAAACTCGCGGCGTAAATCATGCTTGCAACAGACGATATCCGTATCTTCTGCATCTTCAGCATCGGAACCTAAAATGCTGGCAACCTTACCCAGTGGAGGTTTGGGGCCGAGGGGATAGCGGACGACTTCGACATGAACCAGATGATCCACAGCCTCGGCGAGGGGAATGCTATTTTGTTTCAGGTCTAATTCAAAGAGGAGGCGATCGTCCAGGGGAACAGCACGATAACCTTCTTCTGTTTGCTTGACTCGCGCTAATACGGAAGGATTTGCTCGTTCGAGAATTAGCCGTACCTGTCCTTCCGGACTCCGCCTTCGGCTCCCTTCCTTGGTAATTTTCACCAAAACGCGATCGCCATTCCAAGCACTACTCAGATGACTCTTCTGAATATAAATATCATCTGCCCCCTCAACTTCTTGAATGGCAAAGCAAAATCCTTTACTCGAACAGCGTAGTTTTGCTTCCACCACATCCTCCTCATAAACCCGACGATATCGACCTCTATCTTTAATTAAAATACCGATTCTTTCTAAAGCATCCAGTGCAATTTGAAGTCTCTGGATACTAGCCTCATCCTGACAACCCAGTTTCTTCTCCAAAACTTTGGGAGCTACTAATTTGTCATCTGTGAAATTGGAAAGTAATGTAGCGATTGAAAATTCCATCCAACAATCCTTTTTGTCCGATCCTGATTTTCCTGCTGATGCCCTTTTGACAATGTGCTGGTCTTTTGGTGACAATAACCTGGAGAACTCCGATTCAGAGCCTCCATTCATTGGTGGCAGCACCTTCATTGCCTTAGCTCATTTGTGTCCGCTTTCCGTACCGCTATTGGAGCTGGAGGTTTTTTCCGAGTTATCGGTTAAGAACCGTGTAACCATTTATACTGTAATCTCAGTAAAATAGCTTTCCCGATTCTTTCCTTTCCCCCTTCGCTAACAACGACAGCATGACAATTTACGGGACGGAGTGGGTTTGTGGCTTTGTGCCAATAGCCTTCGCCACAAGCAGCAACTTTGTAGCGTCGGTGTCGATAGCCTTCGCTATCAACGGCAACTTTGTAGCGTTGGTGCCGATAGCCTTCGCCATCAACTGCACCTTTGTGGAGTTGGTATCAGTAGCCTTTGCTATCAAAGACACCAACTATTTTCTGACTGTATAGATTGTCTTCCGTTACTGTTAAATAAGCCAAAAACCCCTAATTTCAAGATGACTAACTTGGTGAGATTAACCAGATATCTGGAGAATTCAGTTTTTTACACCATCATTTCAAGGGCAACGATCCACAAATCACCTTCCTACCCAGGACGATGATTTCTTACCTGGCAAGCTATCCCAAAATGTGGACTAAGCAAATGTTGACTAACCATAGAGTTGTAGCTTTATCAATTCACCGCTATCAAGTGAATCAGGCTTGAGGGATCGAGTTTTGGAGCAACGGACATTCACTTTCACCTGCGGCAACTCCTATCGCTGGAAGCTCCGTCTTTTTAAAGAGGTATGAGAGCAATGTCTCTGAGCGAGCGGAGTCCTAGCAAACTACCTGTTACGGATTCTTGCCGAAGAGCGGCAATGAATCTCTTAGCAGCAGTGGTAGTAAGTTATAGTGACGACAGACATTCTTTTATTATTGTAGGTTCTAGATGTACAATACAAAACTTACTGATGGAAGATTTTTGCGAACTTTTTCCCTTTAAGGTTTGCTTCGTGCGATCGCGGGGGGGGGTTACCGCACCTAACCTATCCGCAGGTACTAGAGTAGCTTGTTGATTCTACTGTGTTAGGATCGCTCATTGAGCGAAGAACAGGTAGCCGAATGCTTATTCCTGAACAATTGGCAATTTTTGAGCGAGTTTCCCAGCGATCGGTATTTTCATCCATGATTATGATATCAGCTAACAGGTCTCTTCACAAAAACTATTTTTTATGCTGACCCAATTTCGATTACATTATCCTCAAGGAAGCCTCTTGAGCGAACTCTTAAGGATCGATCGCGGTATGTACATTGTCCGCTGCTTGGTTCAAGTTGAGGGAACAACCTTAGCCACGGGCATGGCTGCTGCTCAAACCGTTGAATTGGCAGAAGACAGAGCTAGAAGTCGGGCTATCGCAGCTTTATGCCTTGATGAGTCAACGACTGCTAAACCAAAGGAAACACCAATTCCCACCCATTCGGTTCCCCTACCCCCTACTGCCAAGGCAAAAACAGCGTTAAGATCCCAAAGTTTAGATCCCATTCCAACCACTCAGGTTGCCGCGACTTCTCAGAAAACAGCAGTAAATGGTATGCCTCTGTCAGAATTAGAATACCAGACCCAGTATGATGATGAGGCAATCGATCTGGTAACAGTTGAGGAAAAGCCCATCCCCGGAAATTTTTCTGTCACGGAAATCCAGCCATCATTTGAGGTATTGGCAGAATTTGACTCCCCCCAAGTCAATCCCCCATCCATAGCCATACCCAGCACCTATAATACTCCCAGCGCTGAAGTATCGGTTCCTCCTCTCTCCCCAGCCGAATTCGATTCCAGCTCTACCAGTCACCTTACCCCTGACATACCCATGGATATGTCTGAAGTAATGGCGAGAACAACTGTGGAAATGAAGCGTTTAGGTTGGACAACCCAACAGGGAAGGGATTACCTCATGGGAACTTATGGGAAAAAATCTCGCCACACCCTTAAGGATAGTGAATTAATCGCCTTCCTTCATTATCTGGAATCTCAGCCTTCTCCAGATTGAGGGACTAGGGGCTTTCTTCCTAGGGACTAGGGGAGACAAGGAAGACAAGGAAGACAAGGAAGACAAGGAAGACAAGGAAGACAAGGAAGAAAAGGAAG